>JAJRRZ010000222.1 GCA_024279045.1 Alphaproteobacteria bacterium | reverse complement strand
GCGCGTCGCGCAGGCGCTCAAGCCACCAGCCGGCCATGCGCTCGAAACCGGCGCGGGTGTGATCTGGCCGCAGCGGCGCGCCCAGTGCGGCAGCGCGTTCACCGGCGCGCTGGGCCAGCCGCGCCAGCGCCAGCGCCAGCAGCACGGCGCGCTCGGCCTTCGGCGTGTCGGCCAGGTGGGAATGCCAGCGCATGCCGGCATCGGCCTGCACCCACAGCCACAGCGTGGAAGCGGCCATCCATTCCGTCTCGCGCACGAACAACCGCTGCGCACGGGCAGAGCGCCGCCAGTCGATGCTGCTGGCGGCATCGCCCGGCGTATAAGGGCGGAACTGCCAGAACTCATCGCCCGGCCCGGCCCTGCGCCGGCCATGCACGCCGTGCATGACGATCTCCGCCACGCGCCGCGCCGCCAGCAGCAGCGGCGGCAGGGCATGGGCCAGTTGCTCGGCGCGGGCCTTGTGGCGATCGTCGTGGCGCTGATGGCGGCGTGTATCGCTCATGTGTCGTTGCCATTCATTGCGGGCCGGCGGTCATTTCCAGCCTGATCATTGCCGGCGCAATCATTGCTGGCGCAATCATTGCCGGCACGGCCTGTGCCGGTGCAGGCAGATCATGTCATCACAAGCTCTGCGGCCTTGTTCATTGCACCACGTTCATTGTACGCGTTCGGCCAGCCGCGCCAGCACATCATCGAGGGTAATGCCATCGGCGCGCGCGGCAAAGCCGATAGCCATGCGGTGGCGCAACACGGGCGCCAGCAGGGCGCGCACGTCGTCCAGCGACGGGGCCAGCCTGCCGTGCAGCAGGGCGCGGGCGCGCACGCCCAGCATCAGCGCCTGCCCGGCGCGCGGGCCGGGGCCCCAGGCCACCGCCTGGTTGATGAAATCGTCGGCTTCCGGCTGGCCGGGGCGGGCGGCGCGCACCACGTTCAGGATAGCCTCGGCCACCATTTCGCCCAACGGCATGTGGCGTATCAACTGCTGCATGTCCATCAATTGCGCCGTGTCCAGCACCGGCGCCGCGCTGACGGCCCGTGCGCCGGTGGTGGCGGCCAGCATGGCGGCTTCCGCGTCGCGGTCGGGATAATCGACGACGATCTCCAGCAGGAAACGGTCGAGCTGGGCTTCCGGCAGCGGATAGGTGCCCTCCTGCTCCAGCGGATTCTGCGTGGCCAGCACGTGGAATGGCCGCGGCAGATCGTGGCGTTGCCCGGCGATGGTTACGAAGCGCTCCTGCATGGCCTGCAACAGCGCCGACTGCGTGCGTGGACTGGCGCGGTTGATCTCGTCGGCCATCAGCAACTGGCAGAAGACCGGCCCGGGAATGAAACGGAAATGGCGCTTGCCGTGTTCGTCTTCCTCCAGTACCTCCGAGCCGAGAATGTCGGCAGGCATCAGGTCGGGGGTGAACTGGATGCGCTTTTCATCCAGCCCCAGCACCGTGCCCAGGGTGGTGGCCAGCAGTGTCTTGGCCAGCCCCGGCACCCCCACCAACAACGCATGCCCCCCGGCGAGAATGGCAATCAGCGATTGCTCCACCACTTCTTCCTGGCCGTAGATGACCTTGGCGATTTCCGCCCGTGCGGCGGCCAGGCGTTCACCGGCTTGCTCGGCCTGCCGGACGATGGCCTCGCTGTCGCTGCTGGTGGCGTCGCTGGCGGCGTCGGTGGCGGCTTCGGTAGCGTTGTGGTTCATCTGTGCATTCCGGTTGGGCGCGCATGGTGGCCGCGCGGGTTGCAATATCCGGACATCGGAAGTGCCCGTTTTCGATGGGGTATAGCGCACTTTGGCGCTTGCGCGCATCTGAAAGTGTCGTCATCACTGCCGAGGAGATGGTTGTAACAGCCTGAATGGGGCAGGAACGGGCCGATGAACACAAATCCCGCGGACGGTCCATTCGACACGCACCTGCTGAAACGGCGCCGGGCACGGGGGCTGCGCGGGCCGGACTATGTGCTGGAGCTGGCGGGCGAGGAACTGCTGGCGCGGCTGCATCAGTTGCTCGGCGAAGAGCGGCTGACACTGCCGCGAGACGGCGCGCGGCTGGTGGCCTGTGGCCCGGCATGGCTGGCGCATGGTGTGGCGCAAGTGCCGGGAGCGGCGCATGCGCGGGTGCTGCGTGGCGAGTGGCTGGCCGCCGCGGCGGGCGGGAAGGAAAAGGATGGCGTCGCGGCGCTGGTGCTGGATCACGTGCACCTGCCGTTTGCCGATGAGGCACTGCACGCGGCGCTGGTGCTGATCGATTTCGCGCTCGTCAACGACCTGCCGAAGGCGCTGATGGAGTGGCGGCGGGTACTGGCCCCCGGCGGGGTGCTGCTGGCGGCGCTGCCCGGCGGCGAAACGCTGAAGGAGCTGCGCGCGGCCTGGGCGGCGGCGGAGCAGGCGCTGGCGGCGGAGCGTGGCGCCGCGGCGCTGGCGGCGGCAGCAGCCACGCCAGCGGACGGGATGCAGCCGGGCTGGCGGGTGGCGCCGTTCGTGGAGGTGCGGCAACTGGCGCAACTGGCGGGTATGGCCGGGTTCACCGGCGTGGTAACCGACGTGGAGCGGCTGCGCGTGCGCCATGCCGATGCCTTGTCGCTGATGCGCGAGCTGAAGGAGTCCGGCTGGACCAATCCCCTGCACCAGCGGCCACGCAGGCCTGTCTCGCGGCGGCTGCTGGGGCTGGCGGCGGCGCATTACGAACTGGCCTGTGCCGATGCCGACGGGCGGGTATCGGCGAGCATGGAGCTGCTGTTTCTGTCCGCGCACCGCCCACCCGCGCACGCCCCCGCCAGCGGCGGCGAAGCGTGCGGCATGTAAGCAGTGATGGCGAAGCCTTGCCCCTCTCAGGCGGCGTCAGCCTGCTTGCGCAGGCGCTCGATTTCTTCCTTCAGATGCAGCTTTTCCAGCTTCAGTTTCTTGATCTCCAGATCATCCACGCTGGGGTGGGCCATCATGTCTGCAATGCGGTCTTCCAATTGCTGATGCCTGTTCTCCAGTTCGCGGATGTGAGCTTCCAGAGACATGAAGTCCTCCCTTGCTCTTTGGTTGCCGAATATGGCTGCCGGTTGCCGGAACAGTGTGCCACATGGCGGATGGCTTGTCGATTCGCGGGATCGGCGGATTTCCACTCCATGCGTCTTGTTGACAGGGCCACGTGCCGCTCCCATCTGTGAAGGCGAACAGACACGCCGGCAAGCGGGCGGGCGTTGCCATGCAAAGGGTGTTCTTTCATGGAATACAAGGATTACTACAAGATCCTCGGGGTCGAGCGCTCGGCCAGTCAGGACGAGATCAAGCGCGCCTTCCGCAAGCTGGCGCGCAAGTATCACCCGGACATCAACAAGGAAGCCGGGGCGGAGGAGAAATTCAAGGAAATCAACGAGGCCCACGAGGTGCTCTCCGACCCGGAAAAGCGCAAGGCCTATGACCAGCTCGGCGCCAACTGGAAGGCCGGGCAGGAATTCCGTCCGCCGCCGGGTTGGGAGGAACAGTTCGGCTTCGGCGCGGGTGGCCAGGGTGGCGCGGGCGCCGGAGGATTCGAGTTCCATCACTTTGGCGATGGTGCTGGCGCGGGCGGCTTTTCCGATTTCTTCGAGGCCCTGTTCGGTGGCCTGGGCGGGCGCACCACGGGTGCGGCTGGTGGTGGCAGCGGCTTTCGCAGCTTCCGCTTCCACACCGGTGGCGCAGGCATGGGCCGGCGCAAGGGCGAAGACGTGCATGCACGCATCGAGATCGACCTGGCCGATGCCTACACGGGCGCGCAGCGCACCATTTCGCTGCAGATGCCGATGCAGGCCGCCGATGGCACGGTGCAGATGCGTGAGAAGGCGCTGACGGTGCGCATCCCCAAGGGCGTGCGCGAGGGCCAGCACATTCGCCTGAAGGGACAGGGCCAGCCAAGCATCGGCGGCGGGGAACCGGGCGATCTGTATCTGGAAGTGCGCTTCCGCCCGGACAGGCGCTTTCGCGTTGAAGGGCGAGATGTGCACGTGGATCTGCCGGTGGCGCCGTGGGAGGCGGCACTGGGCGCGAAGGTGCAGGTGCCGACCCCGGCGGGCACGGTGGAGATGAAGATCCCCGCCGGCTCGCAATGCGGGCGCAAGCTGCGGCTGAAGGGCAAGGGCATTCCCGGCAGGCAACCAGGCGATCTGTATGCGGTGCTGAAGGTGGTGCTGCCACCGGCGGACTCCGAAAAGGCAAGAGCGCTTTACGAGAAGATGCGCAAGGAGCTGGCGTTCAACCCACGGGCCGAACTGGGGGTAGCGTGAGCGATGAACAAGGTAATGGACAGGCGCACGATTTCGCCATTGGCGGGCGAGGTGCTGGAGGAACGGCCGGTATGCTCGCTGTTCGACCTGGCGGAGCTCACCGGCATGCCAGTGGATGTGCTGGTGGAATATGTGCAGGTGGGGCTGATCGACCCGGTGTCGGGTCATGCGGCGCGGGAATGGCGTTTTTCCGGCGTGGCGGTGGCGCGGCTGCAACGCGCGGCGCGGCTGCGGCGCGACTTCGCCCTGCCGCCGGAGGCGCTGGCGCTGGTGCTCGATCTGCTGGATGAGATGGATGCCATGCGTGCCCGCCTGCGGGTATCATGATAGTGCTTTTTCCCTGTTCTGATGGATGTCTGTATAGTGCGCGCAGGCGAATCACCGGATGGCCAATCGGCTGGGGAGAGGCATGGCGCACGATCCGTTGCACGAGCCATTGAAGCCGCGCAGATGGCGCGACAGGTTGCGGCTGCGCCCCAGTCCGGCGCTGCTGGCCTTCGCCGTGGTGCTGCTGGCGCTGGCCGGTTTCGGCCTGTGGGCGTGGCAGCAGCCGCCCGCGAAGCCAAAGGTGGCGGTGGCCGAGCGCGAGTTGCCACCACGCCCCGCCGCGCCCGCACCAGCGGCACAGGTTCTGGATGAAGACCTCTCCGGGCCATTGCCGCCAACGCCAGGGCCGGAAGAGCCGGATCGCATGCGGGCGGCGAAGGTGCAGGACCGGCTGCCACAGGACAAGCGTGGCGCGAAGATCCTCGACGTGTCGAAGTTGCCGGATGAGCCGTATGAAGAAGGCACCGGTGCTGATGCGGACAAGGTGATCATCGACGTGCCGGGAGCCATTGCCGCGCTGCCAAAGGCTCCAGCGCAAGATCT
>JAJRRZ010000012.1 GCA_024279045.1 Alphaproteobacteria bacterium | reverse complement strand
GGTGCGCATTCATCCCATCTTCTCGCGCGCCCTGGAGCGTTACGAGGACGCGCACGACAGCCGCTGGCTGGATCTGGACTGGAACATGCAGGCGCTGGGTGGGCGGCTGTTTCCGGCGCGTATCCGCGTGGTGGTGCACAACGAGGTTGGCGCGCTGGCGAAGGTGGCGGGCATCATCGGCGAGCACGGGGCAAACATCGAGAACCTGGTAATGACACACCGGGCGTCGGACCTCTACGATTTTGACATCGTGGTGGAGGTGCGCAATATCGAACACCTCAATGGCATCATGTTCGCGCTGGAGCAGGCCGAGGTAGTAGTGCAGGCGGAGCGCGCACAGGGCGATGCCGAACAGATTGCAAGCAGCGGCGCGGAAGATGCCGCGCGGAGCGGGGCCAGGGACGAAAGGACGGAATAGCAGGCATGTTCGCACGGCGGAAAAAACCGGGCCTGTTGCGGCGCGTATGGAGGTTTCTGTTTCCACCGGGTGGCCTGCGCCGTGCTTGGGCTTATGTCTGGCACCGCACCAAACGCATCTCGGCCACGCCATATGCCATTGCCGTGGGGTTTGCCGCCGGGGCGTTTGTCTCGATCACGCCATTTATCGGTTTTCATTTCATCCTGGCGGGCACTCTGGCCTGGCTGCTGCGCGGTTCGATCCTGGCCTCGGCGCTGGGTACCGGGGTGGGCAATCCATTGACTTTTCCGTTTATCTGGTGGGCCACATACAATCTCGGCGGCCTGCTGTTGGGCTATGACCTGAAGAGCGAGATCACCATCGATCTGCCGCACGGTTTCTGGATGTGGCTGTTCACCGACCCCGGACATTTTGCAAAGGTGTTCTGGGAAGTCATGGGGCCGATCATCGTGCCGATGTCGGTAGGGGCATTGCCCATCGGCGGGTTGGTGGGGCTGGCTGTCTATTTCCTGGTGTATCAGACTGTAGCCAGCTATCAGCAGCGCCGCCGCGAACGGCTGGAGGCCCGCCGCCGCGAATTGCAGGGGCAGGCGGCAGAGTAGTAGGCTCAGCCCCCATGAATTTGCACGGCATCCCAAGCCATTTGCGCTGTATGTCAGCGCCCTTTTGCCCTTGGAAATACCATTGCCAGCGGGCGCAAGAAGGCTGATATTTCACCTGAGCGCCACATCTGGCACGTCTCTTTATGAGTTCTGAGCCCAGGCTCAGGCTTCATGGGTTTGCGGTGGCGCTGCCACACTACACGGCTTGAATCTCATGTCCGTACAAGCGGGCATGGAGGGACGGACGAACTTGTATCGTGCAGAGAATTCGATTTGATCCTGGTGGGATTTGCTCCGACAATTTGCCGGGGGCGTGAACAGCTCATGTCTAGCCTTGCAGGGCCACTTTTGTGGGGCAAGAGCGTGTGTTCATGCGCGAGAGCTTGCGCCAGCGTTCGCTGCAGGAGCCGTTGGCACAGACGAAGCGGGCAAGGTCGGTAAGCGGAATGGCATGGGCCAGGTTCAGCGACTTGCCGCCGCGCGACAGGGTGGAAACAACCATGCCCACCAGCTCGCCACGGGCATTGAACAGCGGCCCGCCAGACTCTCCGCGCCGGGTGCGCATGCGCACCACCAGCGCATCGTCATAGCCGAAGTTGCCGTAACGCACCGGCGTGGTGAAATGCATGGACACCAGCTCGCCAACGCGGGCGGTATCGCGCCCCTTGCGCGGGCGGCCCAGGGAAAACAGCGGCTGGCCAGGGCGCAGGCAGGGGCTGGTGGCGGGGGTTACGGGCGTGGTGCGCAGGCCGCGCAGGTCCAGCAGGCTGATGTCCGGCGCGCGTGAAACGGCAATGACCTTGCCCTCGTGCACGCGGCCATCCGCCGCGCGCGCCGCCACCAGCAGCCCCGGCGCCACGCCGACATGACCGGCGGTGAGGGCGCGGCCCGATGCATCGATGAAGAAGCCGCTGCCGGTGGCGACACCCTTGCCGGAACCGAACTGGCCGCTACCGATGTTGCGTGGCCTTTTCACCAGCAGGGTGATGAAGCTGGGCGAAGTGCGGGCTATCGCCGCGGACAGCCTGTCCGCCGGTGGCGCGGAGGCGGCATCCACCACCAGGGTGATATCGCGCGCATCGCCCTGCAGGGCCAGATCCTGCCCCGTAGCGCAGGCGTTCAAGAGTGGTGCGCCGATGGCCAGCGCGGCAAGGGTTGGCATGCTGGAAAAGCTGTTGGGAAAAATACGGGTCAATATGTGATTCACGGTGTTGAAGATGAACATCACGATTGCCTGTCGTGCCGGTTGAAATGCCGTTGATGAAACTCGTCATACGCCATAGCAGAATACCTGCGGTAGGAGAATGGGCGGCTGACGATGTTGTGATGATGTCGTTGAAATGCGGCGATTTGACGAAACAGGGCAGGGGGCATGGGGCGGACGGTGGATATGAAAAAAGACGGGCCGCTGAAGCGGCCCGTCCATGATTTTGTGTCAGGCGAAGTGGTTCTTAGAAGAAGAACCAGCCAGCCACGCCGACAATAGCGGCCTTGCCCTTGTCGCCATCCGTAGCCTTGTAGGAGAAGTAATCAGCTTCGGCAGCGAACTGCAGAGCCTCAACCGGACGATACACCAGCGCGCCGCCGACGCTCCAAGCCTTGTCAAGGTTGGCAGCATTTTCATTCTTCTGCTTCACGTAGCCAGCAGACAGCAGCAGGCTGGTGGTATCGGTCATGGTGAAGGTCATGTTACCGGCAAGGGCCCATGCCTTGACCAGATCGTTTGTGGCATTGAAGGCCTGCAGACCACCAACTACACCCTGCAGACCAGCACCAGTGCCAGCAGAAATCAGCCCATCGGTCGCCAGACCCTTGGTGTAGGCACCGCCCAGGCTCATGGACACCATGGAACCGAGGTTCATGTTGATACCGGCGTTGGCCAGCCAACCGGTCTTGAAGTCTACACCGGTGCGCACTTTGCCGACTTCACCACCGGCACGAAAACCGAACATGCCCATGTTGATGCCCATGGAACCGGCAATGTCCGGCATGGCGGTCTGGTTGGCGCCGGTATCACCCTGCGAAGAATCCTCGATGCCGAAACGCAGATTGAACGGGCCGGACGCATAGGTCAGGCGGAACTGCGGGCGACGGCTGCTGTCCAGGCCAACCGGAGTGGCGATAGTGCCATAAGACACGTTGCTCAACGCGGCGATCTGACCGGTCTCACCGAAGGTCAGGGACAGGGCATCGGTCATTTGCCAAGTGGCCCAAGCGGTGCGAATGTTCAGGGCAGGGGTGTAGCTGCCATTCACACCACCCATATTACCACGCAGCTGAATGCCGCCGGTTACACGGCCAACGGCGGTGTCGGTGGTGGCCTTCAGGTCAATCTGACCACGCGCCAACAGGTCGAAATCGCTCAGCTTGGCGCTATCGTTGTCAGCGAGACCGGTGTCATTACCAGGCGAGCTCTGCCACAGGGCCACGGCGCGGATGTAGCCGCTCAGCTCGATGGAAGCCACCGGCGCCGGCAGGTCGGCCGTCGGGGTGATGGCGATGGTGGTGCCGCGAGAGGCCGGAGCCTGATCCAGGGCAGCGTTATTGAACAGCTCATCGGCAGAGGCCGTGGAGCCACGCTCGAAGGTGATCAGCGAAGCACCTTCCGGCAGGGCCGCGCTACGGCTCTCCATGGTGGCGACGCGGTTCTGCAGCGCCTCGAGCTGGGCCTTCAGAGCCTCCAGCTCGCCAGCCTGGGCGCCGGCAGCCATCATGGCGACGGCTGCACCACCCAGCAGAGCACGACGAAGCATCTTGGTCATTGTCGTTGTCTCCCACTCAGGTTGTTGTTTGCCTTGCGAAGCAAAGTATTCGGCGAACCTTCCCCCCGTTCCCCTCTGAGGGTGTCGTGCCGAAGCACCGGAGGCAGTTGCCGATGACTCACCTAGTGAAGTGAATCATCACGGGCTTTATGCGCTTGCGGAGGGTGGGGGTCAACGGGAAGAAGGAGGGGAGTCCGCGGTTTGGCAGTGGGTGTGTCTTTCTTGCAACAGGCGCGGTTGTCCGGGTCTTTCCGGAATGATTCACTCTGGCACGGTGGGCGTGCTTTGTCATGTGGCGGGTTTTGCCGTAAAAGGCGGCAGGCCAGCCCCGCCGCATCGGGGATTCGCCTGGCACGGATGCCGCACGGAACGGCAGTTGCCGCACAGAATGCCGAATACATGACAACCGACGGAGAAGCACCGACATGCGCCTGAGCCGATATTTCCTGCCCGTATTGCGCGAGGATCCGAAGGAGGCGGAGATCGTCTCGCACCGGCTGATGCTGCGCGGCGGCATGATCCGCCAGGAGGCGGCGGGCATCTATTCGTGGCTGCCGCTGGGGCTGCGGGTGTTGAAGAAGATAGAGAATATCGTGCGCCGCGAGATGGACCGCGCCGGGGCGCTGGAGATGCTGATGCCGACGCTGCAGCCGGCGGACCTGTGGCGGCGCTCCGGGCGCTATGACGATTACGGCAAGGAGATGCTGCGCATCGTCGACCGCCATGAGCGCGACCTGCTCTACGGGCCGACTAACGAGGAGATGGTAACCGACATCGTGGCGCGGTTCGTGCAGTCCTACAAGCAATTGCCGCTGAACCTGTATCACATCCAGTGGAAATTCCGCGACGAGATCAGGCCGCGCTTCGGGGTGATGCGCGGGCGCGAGTTCCTGATGAAGGATGCCTATTCCTTCGACCTGACGCGCGAGGATGGCGAACATGCCTACAACCGCATGTTCGTGGCCTACCTGCGCACCTATGCGGCGTTGGGGCTGAAGGCCATTCCGATGCGGGCGGAAACGGGGCCCATCGGCGGCAACCTGAGCCACGAGTTCCTGATTCTGGCCGAGACGGGCGAATCGCAGGTGTTCTTCGATGCCGCCTTTCATGAAAAGGACTGGGCGGCGTTCGACATCGACTATGACGACCGCGCGGCGGTGGCCAGGGTGGTGGAGGAGTTCACCACCATGTACGCGGCCACGGAGGAGATGCACGACAACGTGAAGTTCGAGCAGCAAGTGCCGGAAGGGCGCAGGGTTTCCGGTCGCGGCATCGAGGTGGGGCATATCTTCTTCTTTGGCGACAAGTACACCAGGCCGCTGGGGGCGAAGGTGCTGGGGCCGGACGGGAAGGAAGTGTATCTGCAGAGCGGTTCCTACGGCATTGGCGTGTCGCGGCTGGTGGGGGCGATCATCGAGGCCAGCCATGATGAGGCAGGCATCGTCTGGCCGGAGCCGGTGGCGCCATTCCAGGTGGGCATCATCAACCTCAGGCAGGGTGATGCGGCATGTGATTCGGCCTGCGAGGGGCTGCATGACGCGCTGGAGAAGGCGGGGATGGAGGTGCTCTACGACGATGCATCGGAGCGCGCCGGGGAGAAATTCGCGCGGATGGATCTGATCGGCCTGCCGTGGCAGGTGATCATCGGCCCGCGCGGGCTGAAGGATGGCGTGGCGGAGGTGAAGCACCGCGCCACGGGCGCGCGCGAGAACGTCGGGCTGGAGCAGGTGGGGGCGTATCTGGCGGAAAGCTGGCGGGCGCATGAGGGGATGGTCTGGCAAGGCAGGCTGTCCAGTTATGGCTCACGATGAAAGGATGACATGACGCAAGGGGGCAGACAGAGCGGCGCCGATGCGACGCTGGCGGATGAGCGCGCCACGCGGGCCGCGGGTGGCGGCACGGGTGATGATGGCGGCGCGGTGGCGGCTGCGGGCAAGGATACGCGGGCGTTTTCGGCCTGGGAGCGGATGATTGCCTGGCGCTATTTGCGGGCGCGGCGCAAGGAGAGCTTCATCTCGGTCATTTCCATCTTCTCGTTCATCGGCATCATGCTGGGGGTGGCGACGCTGATCGTGGTGATGTCGGTGATGAACGGTTTCCGCGCGGAGCTGATTCGCAAGATTCTTGGCTTTTCCGGCCATGTGACGATCTATCATGACGATTTCTCGCCGATCTTCGATCATGACAGGCTGATCGAAAAACTGCGCAAGATGCCGTATGTGGTGGAGGTGGCGCCCTTCGTGGAAGGGCAGGTGATGGCCACCAGCCGCAAGGCGGCATCGGGGGTGAAGGTGCGGGGGCTGCGCGGAGAAGACCTGAATCGTCTCTCCGGCGTGGCCAACGACAAGCTGCGCGGCTCGTTGGAGGGTTTCGACCAGAGCGATGGGGTGGTCATCGGTTACCGGCTGGCGTGGAAGCACGGGCTGAACGTGGGCGATGTCATCACGCTGATCGCGCCGGAGGGGGAGGAGACGCCGTTCGGGGTTACGCCGAGGATCACCGCCTTCAAGGTGCTGGCCATCTTCGAGAGCGGCATGAGCCTGTATGACGCCAACTTCGTCTACATGCCGCTGAAGGCGGCGCAGGATTATTTCAACACCGAGGGTGGGGTTACGGGCATCGAGCTGAAGGTGCGGAACCCCGACGAGGTGGAGCGCACCGAGCAGGCGCTGGTGAAGGAGCTGCCGCCGGGCTTTCGCATCATCACCTGGAAGCGGGCGAACGCGGTTTTCTTCTCGGCGCTGGCGGTGGAGAAGAACGTGATGTTCATCATCCTGACGCTGATCATCCTGGTGGCGGCGCTGAACATCATTTCCGGGCTGATCATGCTGGTGAAGGACAAGGCCGGGGACATCGCCATCTTGCGCACCATGGGGGCGGGACGCGGCTCGGTGCTGCGCATCTTCTTTCTCACCGGCGCGGCCATCGGCATTGCCGGCACCATCGCCGGGGTGATTCTCGGCGTGGTGGTGGCGCTGAACGTGGAGAATATCCGCCAGTTCCTGATATGGGCGACGGGGGCTAACCTGTTTCCGGCGGAGCTGTATTACCTGAATCGCCTGCCCTCGGAGCTGGATGTGGGGCAGGTGCTGGGCATTGCCGCATTTTCGCTGGCGCTGTCGTTCCTGGCGACGATCTATCCGGCCTGGCGGGCGGCTAACATGGATCCGGTGGAGGCGCTGCGCCATGAATGACAGCACCGGCAACAAGGGCCTGAAGGGGGGGCGCGCACTGGCGCCGGCGCTGGAATTGCGTGGCATCAGCCGCACATACCGGCAGGGCGGCAAGGAGCTGGTGGTGTTCCGCGAGCTGGACTTCACCCTGCCGGTGGGCAGCATCACCGCTCTGGTGGGGCCTTCCGGGGCAGGCAAGTCGTCGCTGCTACACATTGCCGGGCTGCTGGAAAAGCCTACGGAGGGCGAGGTGGTGATCGCCGGGGTGGCCTGCGGCGGGCTGGACGACATCACCCGCACGCGCATCCGCCGGCTGGGCATCGGTTTCGTCTATCAGTTCCACCATCTGTTGCCGGAGTTCACGGCGGAGGAAAACGTGATCATCCCGCAGTTGATCACCGGCAAGCCACGCAAGGCGGCGCGAGAGCGTGCGCACATGCTGCTGGAGAAGCTGGGGCTGAAGGAGCGGCTGGGGCATCTGCCGTCGGAGCTTTCCGGCGGCGAGCAGCAGCGCGTGGCCATTGCCCGGGCGCTGGCCAACCAGCCGATGCTGCTGCTGGCCGACGAGCCGACGGGCAACCTCGACCCGGATACCGCGGCGCGGGTGCACGAAATGCTGCTGGATCTGATCCGCGCGGAGGGGCTGGCGGCGCTGATTGCCACGCACAACATGGAGCTGGCGGCGCTGCTGCATCGGGTGGTGCATCTGCGTCATGGCAAGCTGGTGGAGGATGCGCCCGGCGTGGCCCTGCCATGAAAAGTCGATCGTGGAGAAAGGTTTTTTGGCCGACGGTGTCGGCCACAAATGCTTTTCGCCGGGGAAAGAAATTATCCAGCAAAACAATATATTGTGCCAGGCTGCGGCAGCGCTGCGCTGGCACAATGGCATTCTTGCCCGAGGGAAATTGCAAGGCTTTGCATCATCATGACGCAAAGCCTTGCGATTTCCTATGTGTCAAGCGGCGTGTTCTTTCTGTTCATCCACAGCGGTGTGGATGGTTCGCGTTCGGCTGAAAATGCCATGGGGCTTTGATGGCATGGCACCGGTCGCGAACGGGGTCATTCCGCTGCCGCCCGGCGGGTGGCACTCTGTGCCAGCTCCTCCGCCACCAGGAAGGCCAGCTCCAGTGCCTGCGCGGCGTTCAGCCGCGGGTCGCAGTGGGTATGGTAGCGATCGCACAGGTCGGCTTCGCTGATTGACTGCACTGCGCCGCCGGTGCATTCGGTAACGTTCTTGCCCGTCATCTCGATGTGGATGCCGCCGGCGTGGGTGCCTTCCGCGGCGTGCACCTGCATGAAGGTCTGCACCTCGGAGAGCACCCGTTCGAACGGGCGCGTCTTGTAGCCATTGGCGGAGCGGATGGTGTTGCCGTGCATGGGGTCGCACGACCACACCACCTTGCGGCCCTCGCGCTGCACGGCACGGATCAGCGGCGGCAGGCCGTCCGCCGCCTTGTCGGCGCCGAAGCGGGTGATGATTGTCAGCCGTCCCGGCTCGTTGGCCGGGTTGAGGATGTCGATGAGCTTCAGCAGGTCGTCCGTGGTCATGGATGGGCCGGCCTTGATGCCGATGGGGTTTTTCACGCCGCGCATGAATTCCACGTGTGCGCCCGCCGGGTCGCGCGTGCGATCGCCAATCCACAGGAAATGGCCCGACGTGGCGTAATGCTCGCCGGTGGTGGAGTCGACACGGGTCAATGCCTGTTCGTAGCCCAGCAGCAGCGCTTCGTGCGAGGTGTAAAAACTGGTGGTGCGCAGTTGCGGCGTGGTTTCCGCGGTGATGCCGCAGGCACGCATGAAGCGCAGGGAATCGGTGATGCGGTCGGCAATTTCGCGGAAGCGCTCCGCCGCCGGGCTGTCCTTCAGGAAGCCCAGTGTCCAGCGGTGCACGTGCTCCAGATTGGCATATCCGCCGCTGGCGAAGGCACGCAGCAGATTCAGCGTGGCGGCGGACTGGCGGTAGGCCTGCAGCAGCCGGTGCGGGTCGGGCACGCGGGCGGCCTCGTCAAACTCTATGCCGTTGATGATGTCGCCGCGGTAGGAGGGCAGGGTGATGCCGCCGCGCGTTTCCGTCGGCTCGGAACGCGGCTTGGCGAACTGGCCGGCGATGCGCCCCAGCTTTACCACCGGCTGGCCGCCGGCATAGGTCAGCACCACGGCCATCTGCAGGAACACGCGGAAGAAATCGCGGATGTTGTCGGCGGTGTGTTCGGCAAAGCTCTCCGCGCAGTCGCCCCCCTGCAGCAGGAAGGCGCGGCCCTCGGCCACTTCGGCCAGTTCGCGCTTCAGCTGGCGCACCTCGCCGGCGAACACCAGCGGCGGAAAGGTGGAGAGCTTCTCTTCCACCTCGCGCAGCTTCTGTTCGTCGGGATATTCCGGCACTTGCCGGATAGGCTTGCCACGCCAGGAGGCGGGCGACCAGTTGTTCGCGTGCGTGTTCATCGGGCCAGTTCGTCCAGAAAGCTTCAATCGGGGGCGGCATGACAGCCACCATCAATTGCATCATTCATCTTTTTGGCGATTTTCCGCCGCCGTGGCAAGGGTGTGTGCCATTGGATGAACGGCGTTTCACCTTGAGACACCGCCTAAGCGCCGCGTTCACCTGTGCTTAGCGCCAGCTTAACCCTGACAGGCCCTTAATGCACGCATTATGATGCGTAAGGGTCTCGTGCGTGCGTCTGTGTGTGTCGTGTTGCTTGCCGCAAGTGCGGCTGCGCCCTCACTGGCAGGCGCAACAGAAAACAGCGAAGCGGGGTATGCGGCAAAGCTGGTGCAGGCCTATGCCGCGCTGGAGCAGGGGCAGGCCGAACGGGCGGCCAGCCTCTACACCCGACTGATCAATTCACGCAAACTGCCGCCCGAGCTGCTGGCCCGGGCGTTGCTCAACAGGGGCCTGGCGCACCAGCGCCTGGGCGCCATGGATGCCGCCATCACCGATTATGATGCCGCGCTGCGGATAAAGGCGCTGTCCGCCCGGGCGCGGGTAACGGCTCTTTACAATCGCGCGCTGGCCTTTCGCGCCATGGGCGATGCGGGCCGCGCCACGGAAGATCTGACCGCGGCGTTGTATATCGATCCGGCCTTCGCCCCGGCCTGGTTTGCCCGCGGCAACATCCTGCACGAGCGTGGCCTGTATTACCTGGCGCTGGCCGATTACGATCAGGCCATCGCCAATGGCCATGTGGAGAAGCATCGGGTGCATTATGCACGCGCGCTGCTGTTTTCGGCGCTGAACAATCTGCCGCGCACGCAGGAGGCGCTGTATGCGGCGCTGAAGGAGAAGCCGGACTTCCGCCCCGCGCGCCAGCGGCTGGCCGCCATCCTGCAAGGCAAGCTGCCGAAAACGCGGTTGTTCGCGGATCTGGTGAAGCGCCCGGCCAAACGCATCACTGCGCGCATCACGCCGGTGGCCGGATCCGGCGCGGCGGAAACGAACTTCCGCAGTGCTGCGGTGATGGTTGTCGGCGCGCCGGTGCTGAATGTGCGCAAGACGCCGCAGGCCGTGCCGGTAGTGCCACCCGGTGCGACACCGCAGGTGGTGGCGCAAGCCGAAGTCAAGACCGTGGCAAAGGCAAAGACCGAGGCAAATACGGCATCCTCCGGCACATCCATGGTCGCCGCACAGTCGCGCAAGCCTTGGCGTGTGGCCAGCCTGGGCGCGGTGGCCGCGCCAGGCCGGGATATGGCCGCGGCTCCGGAGAAGGCCGGGCAGAAAACCGGGCAACAGCCCGCAAAGCCGGGCAAGGCAGCGCTGCATACCGCCTCGGTTGCGCTGCTGGCGAAGCCGCATGATGTGCAACCGCGCAGGCAATATGCTGGCTGGGCGGTACAGATCGCCTCGCAGCGTTCCGAGCAGGCGGCGCGGGCTTTCTGGAGCAAGGTGCAGGGCAAGGTGCGCAAACGGGTGCGTGGTGGCGAGGTGGCCATCGTGCGGGCGGAGATCGACGGCAAGGGCACCTTCTACCGGGTACGGCTGGTGGGCTTTGATCAGCGCGCCGCGGCGAAACGCGCTTGCCGCGGGCTGAAGCGCGGGCGCATCTCCTGCATAGTCGTGCGCGCGGACGGCTGATGTCCAGTTCCACGGGGCCTCAATGATGCCTGCCTCCATCATGCGGCATGGAGGCAGGCGTTTTGTTTGCTTGAAAATCCTGGCGGTAATCATTCCGCAGCGTGGCGGGCGGTCTGCCGTTTCGCCAGGGCATTGCGCGGCAGGATGGTGAACCATGCCGGGCGCTCGTAGAGCCAGGACAGGGGTGTGCCGCGCACCAGTGCATGCAGCAGCAGCGGACCGACAACGGCGGCGGCAAGCACCAGCAGCGAGATGATGTCCGGCCCCAGGCCGGGAGCCATTTTTACCAGCAGGATGCGCGCAGTGGCCATGAACAGGAAGAACGATACGTAGATGCTCAACGTGCGGGTGCCGATGAGGCGCAGCCAGTCCAGCACGGCGATGCGCGCACTCAGCCGCCAGGCGAACACACCCGCGGCCACCACCGCCAGTGAACCGATCAGGCCCAGCGCCAGCGAGATGCCCGGCAGCTTGACCAGTTGCAGGGGAGCAAGGCCAGGCACATTGGCGAAGACCAGAGCGGCCTCGGCCAACGCCCACAGCAGCAGGGTGGTGAACAGTACCGGCAGGCTGAGCCGCGTCAGCCCCTCGGCAAAGCGGAACACATATGGTGCGGCCAGGTAGCCGGTGTAGAAATACACGAAGCGCGCGGCGAATTCGTCCGGCAGCATCCAGCCGGTATGAATGGGCAGGGCCTCCAGCAGCGCCGCGGCAGGCCAGACGATCCACGCCGGCACGTCCTTCAGCAATTTCACCGCCACGGCGAATACCGCCAGCAGATAGATGAACCACAATGTGCCGAAGGGGTCGATGAAGCTCAGGGCATAGAGTTTCAGCGTGCCGTCCACGCCATATTGATTGGCGAAAGCAGCTCCCTTGAAAATGAACGAGATGGTCAGCCACAGCACATAGAACCAGGCGAAATGCACCACCCGGCGGTCTAGAAATTCGCGCCAGGGCCAGTTCACCCGGCGTGCCAGAAACAGTCCCGACAGCAGGAAGAACGCCGGGATGCGGAAAGGGCGCGCCCATTCAACGAAATGGGCGAACCAGGTGCAATCGCCCATAGCCTTCTGCACGCCGAGCGACACGTGCAGCGTCAGTACCATGATGATGCTCAGACCCTTGGCGTAATCCACCCAGGGGATGCGTCCCCCTGGTGTGGCGGGTGCGCCGGCATTCGCATTGGTGATGGCGGCGGCGTTGGCGAAGATGTTGCCCATGAGCCGTTTCCTTCTGGCACGGGTTGCACTCTTGCATGCGGTGGGATGCAGGTGGTGTGCCAGCGGGAGTGTGTGCCGTGAGACAACGGGTGAAAACGGTGAAGATGGTTTACGAAAGGTTGAGCACCAGCCAGATGAACAGCGGCATGGTTAGGAATGACACCGCCACCTGCGCGGTGGCGGCGGCGGCATAGAACTCGGCATCACCACCCATCTTGCGCGCCAGCACGTAGCCGTTCACCGCTGTCGGCACGGCTGCGGCCACGATCATGATGACAAGCGCCTCGCCGCGCACGTCGAACAGCCAAGCCAGGGCAAAGGCCAACAGCGGGGCGAGGATGAGCTTGATGGCGATGGTCAGGATCACTTCGCGTTGCGCGTTTTTCAGCGCTTGCCAGCTCAGCCCCGCGCCCAGCGCCAGCAACGAGATGCCCAGCGCGCCACGGCCCAGCAGTTCCAGCGTGGTGAAGACAATGCCCGTTGCCGGCAGGGCTGCCAGCTTCCAGCCGATGCCCAGGAATATGCCCCACAGTATCGGGTTTCTCAGCAACTGCATCAGTACCATGCGCGGGGTGGGGCGGGTGTTGCCTGCATGCACGGCGAGCACCGTGATGTTGGCGATGTTGAGCCACGGCACCATCATGGCGAAGGCTATTGCCAGCACCGCCACGCCATGCGCACCATGCAGGCGCTCGACTATGGCAAAGGCGATGAAGCCGTGCCAGCGCGTGGAGGTCTGGAAGAAGGAGGTGAAGGTGGCATCGCTCATGCCCAGCATCCGGCGCAATGGCTGGCGCAGGGCATAGGCGATGAGCGTGAGCAGAAAAACCATGGCGAACAGCGCCAGGGCGAAGTTCGACAAGGCGGCGAAGCTCACGTCCGAGCGCGCCAGCGTAACAATGAGCAACGCCGGAAACAGCAGCCAGAACAGCAGAGATTCGATGCCGCGCCAGTGTTCCGCGGGTATCGCGCCGGACTTGCGCAGGACAAAACCCAGCGCGATCAGCAGCATCACCGGCAGCAGAGCCTGAATGATGAGAGACATGGAAGAACACCTTTCCGCCAGCGCGGGTGGAGTGAAACGGTGATTTCTGTGCGGTGAGCGCGGCAATGCCCAGGAGGTGAATGGCCTGCTTTCCAGTGTTGCCAGTTGCTCATGCTGTTGACAATGGCGTTGACAAGCATGTGCGGAGATTTGCCCGTGGCTGGCAGGTGGTGTTTTTCTGGCCCCGGACAGGGGGAGCAACCTTGATCAGGGCATCGGACATCGACCGGCTCCGGGCTGCATGGCTGGCTTTCTGGCGAGCGCCGCTGGGTGCGCCGCCGCGGCGTGGCGATGCGCTGGCCTGGGCGGCGGTGGGGTTGGTAGCGGGCATTTTCCTGCATTTCTCATTGCTGGCGTCATGGGGTGTGCCGTGGTGGACAATGGCACTGTTGGCGCTGGCGGGCATTCTGGCATGGTGGCGCTGGCGGGCAGGGTGGTGGTTGTGGCCATTTGTGTTGCTGGCGGCTGGCGCGGCGCTGGCGGGTGGGCGTATTGCCATGCAGCATACGCCACTGTTGCCGGCCAACGTCGGTGGGGTGGAGGTGCGTGGCGTTGTGGAGCGCGTCGAGCCGCGCAGGCCGGGGCGGGTGCGACTGTGGCTGAAGGTGTTGGAAATCTCCCGGGTGCGGCAGCGCTACTGGCCTGCACGGGTGCGGTTGGAGGTGCGTGGGCTGAAGCGCGGTGATGTGGCCGCCTTCGTGGCATTGCCGCTGCCGGGCGATGTGGTGCGGCTGAGGGCGCGGTTGTTGCGTCTGCCGCTGCCGGTGGAGCCCGGCGCATATGATGCTGCGCGCGAGCTTTACATGGCCGGCATCGGTGCGGTGGGTTTTGCTTCGGTGAAGTCGCTGCGGGTGGAGGCGGGAGGCTGTGGTGGATGCGGTATGGGGTTGTGGCTGGCGCGGCAGGTGGCGCAGGTGCGCCGGGCGCTGGCGCGGCAGGTGGCGCAGGTGCGCCGGGCGCTGGCGCGGGGGGTGGCGGCGCGCATGGACGATGGCGAGGCAGCGGCACTGGCGCTGGCGTTGAGTATCGGTGCGCGCGGCACGCTGGCGCCGCAAGTGCGCGAGGCTCTGCGCGAAGCGGGGTTGGCGCACATCCTGGCCATATCGGGGCTGCACCTGGCGCTGCTGGCCGGGGCGGTGTTCTGGCTGGTGCGCGGCGGACTGGCGTTGCACCCTTCCTGGGCACTGCGCTGGCCATTGAAGAAAATCGCCGCGTTGGCGGCATGGCTGGTGGCGCTGGGTTATCTGCTGCTGTCAGGCAATTCGGTGGCGACGCAACGGGCCTTCATCATGCTCAGCGTGGCGCTGCTGGCGGTGCTGGCCGAGCGGCCTGCCATATCCATGCGCAACCTGGGCATCGCGGCGCTGATCATTCTTGCCTTCTGGCCACACAAGGCGCTTTCCGCCGGTTTTCAGATGTCGTTTCTGGCGGTGATGGGGCTGGTGGCGGCCTATGAGGGGCTGAACTGGTGGCGGCACAGGCACGGCTGGCCGGCTGCGGCCCGCCATGGCGGTCTTGCCTGGCGGGCCGGGCTGGCAATGATGCTGGGGGCGGGCGGGCTGGTGCTGACCACGGTGGTGGCCAGCACCTTTACTGCGCTGCCGGTGGCCTGGCATTTCAACCGGTTCGCCACGCATGGCATGCTCGGCAACCTGGCTGCGTTGCCGGTGCTGTCGTTGCTGGTATTGCCTGCGGCGCTGGCGGTGTTGGGGCTGCTGCCGTTGGTGGGTCTGCTGTGGGCCCTGGGGGCGGGTGCGGCGGCGGAAATGTTGCTGGCCGGGCCGATGTGGCTGGTGGAACAGGGGCTGGCGGTCATGCTGGCGGCATCCCGCGGCATTGCCGCGCTGCCCGGTGGCTGGTGGCATGTGCCGCAGTTGTCGGTTTCGGGAGCATTGCTGCTGGTTGCAGGGTTGCTGTGGCTGGCGTTGCGCAACGACCGCCTGCGGCTGCTGGGCCTGCTGCCGGTTCTGCTGGTGGCGGGTGGAATGGTCGAGGCTCATGCACCAAGGCCGGATGTGCTGGTGGAAGACAGGGCACGGCTGGTGGCGGCGCGGCTGGCCGATGGGGGGCGCCTGCTGAGCGCCACTCCTGGGCGGACGGGGAATTTTCCGTTGCGCATCTGGCTGCGGCGCGATGGTGATGCCACAAGACCGGTGCGAGCGCGCAAGCGGGCGGGCTGGTCATGTGATGCGTTGATGTGCCAGGCGGTGCATGCGGCATCGGGGGTGCGTATCGTCTATCTGCGTGATGTGTTCCGCCACGGTGGCGGCAAGCAAGGCAAGGGCGGCATGACGCGGCGGCAGCGGCAGGCGGTGCTGGAGCGGATGCGGACAGCCTGCGAACGGGCGGATGTGGTTGTTGCCGCCTTTCCGTTGCGCGGACTGTGCCGGACAGCAGCGGATGCAGGAGAGGTTGGCCCACGCCTGGTCATTGACCGGTTCGACGTCTGGCGTGGCGGGGCGCAGGCGCTGTGGCTCGGCGGTGAGGGAGACATCGAGCGGCGCACGGCGCGGCAGGTGCTGGCGGGATTGCCGTGGGCCGTGCCGCCTCTGGCGCGTCATGAGGTAATGCGCCAGAGGCGTGAATGCGCACGGATGCACGGTATGCTTAGCGGAAAATGTTCTGGAACCTGATCTGGCGCTTGCGCTGAGGTGTGGTGCGGGCGGGGCGGGCGCGGCGTGTGTTGAAATTGGTGCGGGCGCGGCGCGCTGGATGCTTGCGCGCACCGGTGCGGAATACGCGCCTGCGGTTCACTGGCCGGAAGATGGTCAATACGTTGCGCAGGGTGCGCACCACCTCGTTGTTGCGGCGGCTGTTGCTGCCGGTGCGTTTGCGGGGGGTGCGGGGATTGGCTGCCTTGTGAGCGGCCATGGCGGCGGCAGTGGCGGCAGGAGCAACGACGAGTATGTCGGAATCGTCCAGCTCCGATACCGGCGGCAACATGGCCAGGGAGATGCTGGTGCGCTCCTTCTTCGTCTCCGTGGCGCGGGCACTGGCCAGTGCCTGGCTGGCCTGCCTGCGCTTGCTGGCGGCAATCTGCTGCTGTTCGCGTGTCAGCGGCACGCCGGGCAGGGGGATGGGCTCCATTCCGGCCAGGGCGGCGGCCATGAATTTCTGCCAGGTCATGGCTGGCAGCGAACCTCCGCTCATGCGTTTTGTCGGTTGATAATTGTCGTTGCCGAACCAGATGCCGGTTACCAGATGACCGGTGTAGCCAATGAACCATGCATCGCGATAACTTGACGTGGTGCCGGTCTTGCCGGCCTGCGGGGCAAAGCCCAGTTTGGCGCGCCTGGCGGTGCCATTCTGCACCACGTTGGCCAGCATGCGGTTGAGCTGGGCGATCTTGTCGTGCGGAAAGGCGGGCCACGGGCGTGCATCGGGATCTTTCGCGCGGTCATACAGCACCGTGCCATCGGGGCGGCGGATCTCCAGCACCGAGTAGGGCTGCACGTGCAATCCGCCATTGGCGAAGGTGGCATAGGCACCGACAATGTCCAGCACCGTAACCTCCTTTGCGCCCAACGGCAGCGACGGCACCGGGCTGAGCGGTGCGTCCAGCCCGGCCTTGCGGGCGGTTTCGATGATGTTTTTCGCGCCAATCTGCAGCATCAGCCGCACCGGCACGGTGTTGTAGGAGTGGGTCAGCGCGGTCGTCAGCGTAACCCGGCCATGATAGCGGCGGGTGTAATTCTGTGGTGTCCAGCCGCGGATGGTAACCGGTGCATCGGTG
>JAJRRZ010000221.1 GCA_024279045.1 Alphaproteobacteria bacterium | reverse complement strand
TCGCCTTCCCGCGAAAGCTCCTCCAGACGCTGCTCAAAATCCCAGAACCCCTTCTGTCCCTTCATTCTGACATCCCTCCAGCGATTCAGGCTTCTTTCTCACCGGAGTGAATCATATTCCGCTCAAAATGCCCAGTTTCCGGAGGTGTCCAAGCGGTTCAAGAGAATTGCCCTGCGCTGCGAGAAAACGGCTGCCAATTTCGCATCAATGCTTGCCCTCGTCTGCGCCTTCATCTGGATAAAGTTCGTCCATAGGGGCTAAAAGGGGCGTGAATGACGTCAGCCGCGGGCAGGTCAGGTGTTTTCGCCACGCAGGGGGAAGCGCTCGATCAGCCGGAAAGGCTCCTCCGGCGAGGGCTGGGCGAAGACGCACAGGTCGCGCAGCATCACCGGTTCGCCGAGGTATTCCAGCCCCCATTGCAACACCTTCTGCCGCCATTCGCCGATTTCGTGCGGGGCGAGGATGGAGGTGAGCGTCATGTGGAAGATGTAGTCCTCGCCAACGTAAGGATAGCCCCAGGTATAGACATTGCCCTTCTGGCGGCGGGAGATGCCCTTGCCGAAGATGGCGTCCTGCTCCTCTTCCGTCAAAGGCTGGCGGAAGGTGTCGAGATCGCGCACGCAGGCAAAGGCCAGGTCGTTCACCGCCGGGTTGGACAGGCTCTGTTGCAGGGTGAGGAAGGACCCCAGCTCTTTCGGCACCAGTGTGCCCAGTGGCAGAGGTGCATGGGTCGCGGCCAGCTCCTGCACTGCCTGCATCAGTTGTTCTGGTGTGCGGCCCTTGCGCAGGCGGAAAGGGGCCTTCAGCGTGGCATGAAAGCCATAGCGGCGCGGCGTGCGCAGAAAGCCGGTGGGAATGGGCCAGGCATCCTCGACGGCTGCGCGGGTTTCGGTATCAAAGCCGAACCAGCGGCGACCAAACTCGGCCAGTGGTTCGTCCGTGCGTGGCGAGAAGTATATTGCGTAGCGATGTTGCTGGTTGCTCATGGGATTTCCTCCGGCGGATTTCTCATGCCGCAGGCGCTGCCGGCAGGCAAGAGATGAACAGGAACGTCCCGGCTTTCGGAAGGTTGGTGAAAATTTTACACATCACAATTTGGCCCTGTTTTGCGGCTTCGCTACACGTGATAGCGCGCCGTAGGGCGCGTTTTTGTCATCAAGGGGGGTAGGGCGCGCCTGGCAAGCTTGGCGAGCCGAACCCGTCAAGCGACAGGAAAGTTGATGAAGGGAGTACGCATGATGAAGACCGGGGAAAAGAAGAACAACATGCTGCGCAAGGTGGCGATGATTTCGCTGGTGGCGGCGCTGCCGCTGGGTCTGACGGCTTGTGGCGAAGATGCCGCGAAGAAGGCCAAGGAGGCCGCCAGCAAGGCTACTGAGGCGGTGAAGGATGCCGCCGGTGGAGCCATGGACAAGGCCAAGGAGACCGCTGGTGAAGCCATGAATGCGGCGAAGGATGCCGCTGCTGGCGCCATGGACAAGGCTGGTGAAACCGCCGGTGCGGCGAAGGATGCCGCTGCTGGCGCCGTGGACAAGGCTGGTGAAGCCGCCGGTGCGGCAAAGGACGCCGCTGCTGGTGCCGCGGACAAGGCCGGTGAGGCCGCCGGTGCGGCGAAGGATGCTGCGGCGGGTGCTGCGGAGCAGTCCGGCGGCATGATGGATCAGGCCAAGGAAATGGTGAAGGAAAAGGCTGGCGAGATGATGGATCAGGCCAAGGAGGCCGTGAAGGAAAAGGCCGGCGAAATGTTGAAAAAGGTCATGCCCGGTGGTAACGGGCAGTAGGCATATCCGGCGGGCGATCTTGCCGGACATGTTCGCCGAAATGACAGGGAGGCGTGGCCGTGGGCCGCGCCTCTCTTTTCGTGCGCCATGTATGCTTAAGAACAAAATATATGTGTGATATGCATATTTAGTATTCCGCCGTGGAGTGCTGGATTTTTTGGTGTGCAGATTTCGCTCTATGCATGAATGATATGTTTTTTATCAATCTTGATGCATCTCGTTGCATGGGATGGGTGGTGGCTTTGGGGTTGATATATTGTTTTATCATGATGTATGCACACTGCAGCATTGGAGGCGATTGATTCACATGGGAATGGCGCACTGCCAAGTGGTGGTGTGTTCAGACTGGCAAGGAGACATGCATCGATGATGATCAAGACCGGGGGCAGGAAGATTGTTGTCAATTTTACCGTGGCGCTGATGCTGGCCGCGATGGCGGCGGGGGCGGTCGTGGCCGCGGAACGCGATGGCGAGGCCATGCGGGATGACAGGGCTGCGCATGCCAGCGAACATCCGGCGGAGTTCCTGAAGGGCTTTTTCACCGCCGCCATCGACGTGGCGAGCCATGCGGCCCAGGCCACCAGCGACACGTTGCATCATAGTGGCCGCAACGTGGTGGATTCGGTGGTCAAGGCGCGTGGCTTCGTGCGCGACACGGTGTCCGGCGTACTGGGCAATGCGCGCAAGGTGAGCGGCATGGTGGGCGATGTGATGCCCTTTACCCAGCACAACCATTACGAGGGCACCCAGCCACCGGAGAAAACTGCAAAGACCGACACGGCGGAATGACCGGAGCTCGCCAGGTGCAGGCGCAACAGTCATTAGGGTCTGGTCTCAATAAATGAGTGCTTCTCATGGGCATTTTGGCAAAATAGCAGCGGTTTTTCGTTCGCAGGCAATAGTGGAGCTATTGGCAAGAACGAAAAACCGTCTGATATGAAGCCAAAATGCACATGGGGAGTG
>JAJRRZ010000220.1 GCA_024279045.1 Alphaproteobacteria bacterium | reverse complement strand
TGGCAGATCGCGGCGATTGCGCAACAGCGCCACGGCATTCAGATTTACCGACAGATTGATCATGGACTGCTCACGCCTCCGTCTGCAAGGGCTTCGGCCCGCGCGAGATGGCGGCAATGCCGGTGCGCACCACTTCGATCAGCCCCAACGGGCGCATCAGCTCGATGAACTGGTCCACCTTGCGGCTCTTGCCGGTAATCTCGAAAACGAAAGAGCCGGTCTGGGCGTCCACCACCCGGGCGCGGAAGGCCTCGGCAATGCGCAGCGCCTCCACCCGTTTCTCGCCTTCACCGGCCACCTTCACCAGCGCCAGCTCACGCTCTATCGGATCACCCCGTTCGGTCAGATCGGCCACCGAATGCACCGGAATGAGGCGCGAGAGCTGCGCGCGGATCTGGTTGAGAATGCGCGGCGTGCCACGGCAGACGATGGTAATGCGCGATATGCCCCTGTCGTGCTCGGTCTCCGACACGGTGAGCTGCTCGATGTTGTAGCCACGGGCAGAAAACAGCCCGATGATGCGCGCCAGCACGCCCGGCTCGTTGTCCACGATCACCGCCAGCGTGTGCTGCTCCTCGCGCTCCTCGCCGTTGGCGAAGAAATAGGTGGAAGCAGGCGGAATGGAAGTGGTTGGCTTGTTCATGGCATTTCTCCCTTACACGCCGGCCTGCTCGGTGGTCTTTTCGTTTTCTCCCAGCAGCATCTCGTTGTGCGGCTGGCCGGCGGGAATCATCGGGAAGCAGTTGGCCAGGTTGATCACCTGCACGTTCATGAACACCGGGCGATCGGATGCCAGCATCTCGCGGATGGCCTCGTCGAGATCCGCCGGGTCGGCAACATGCATGCCCTTCCAGTGATAGGCCTCGGCCAGGGCGAGGAAGTCCGGCTGCGCCTCCACGTAGGATTCCGACAGGCGGTTGCCATGCAGCAGCTCCTGCCACTGGCGCACCATGCCGAGATAATTGTTGTTGAGCAGGAACACCTTCACCGGCAGGTCATGCTGAATGGCGGTGGACAGCTCCTGGATGTTCATCTGGATGGAGCCATCGCCGGTGATGCAGATGACCTCCTTGTCGCGATTGGCGGCCTTCGCCCCCAACGCGGCGGGCAGGCCGTAACCCATGGTGCCCAACCCACCGGAAGTGAGCAACCGGTTGGGGTTGTCGAAGCGATAGTATTGCGCCGCCCACATCTGGTGCTGACCGACATCGGTGGTGATCACCGGATCAAGCTCGTGGCTCAGCGCCCACAGCCGTTCGATGGCATATTGCGGCATGATGCCGTCAGAGCGTTTCTCGTAGGCCAGGCAGTCGCGCGCACGCCACAGGTCGATCTGTTGCCACCACTGCTTCAGTGCCTCGCGGTCAATGCGCTCGGCCAAGTTGCGCTCGTTGAACATCTTCAGCATGTCCTGCAGCACATGGCCGCAGTCGCCGAGAATGGGCACATCCACCTGCACCACCTTGTTGATGGAGGCCGGGTCGATATCGATGTGGATTTTCCGCGAGCCGGGAGAGAAGGCATCCAGCCTGCCGGTGATGCGGTCATCGAAGCGCGCGCCAACGGCAATCATCAGGTCGCAGCCGTGCATGGCCAGGTTGGCCTCGTAGGTGCCATGCATGCCCAGCATGCCCAGCCACTGCTCGTCGGATGCAGGGTAGGCCCCCAGCCCCATCAGCGTGGAGGTGATGGGAAAGCCCGTGGCCTTCACCAGCGCGCGCAACGCTTCCGCCGCCTGAGGCCCGGCGTTGATGACACCACCGCCAGTGTAGAAGATCGGACGCTTCGCCTGCGCGATCAGCTCCAGCGCCTCGCCAATGGCCGCCTCGTCGCCCTTCACCTGCGGATGATAGGTGCGATGGCGCACATTCTGCGGCGGCACGTAGACACCGGTCTGAAACTGGATATCCTTGGGTATGTCCACCACCACCGGGCCGGGGCGCCCGTGCGTGGCGACATAGAAAGCCTCGTGAATGACGCGGGCGATGTCGTTGACGTCCTTCACCAGATAATTGTGCTTGGTGCAGGGCCGGGTGATGCCCACGGTATCGCATTCCTGAAAGGCATCGGTGCCAATGAGCGTGGTGGGCACCTGGCCGGTGATGACCACCACGGGAATGGAATCCGCCAGCGCATCCATCAGGCCGGTGATGGTATTCGTCGCACCTGGGCCGGAAGTAACCAGCGCCACCCCCACCTTGCCGGAGGAACGGGCATAACCTTCCGCGGCGTGCATGGCGCCCTGTTCGTGGCGCACCAGGATGTGGTTCAGCTCATCCTGCTGGAACAGCTCGTCATATATGGGCAGCACCGCCCCGCCAGGATAGCCGAAGATGTCTGTTACGCCCTGATCTTTCAGCGCGCGCAACACAATCTCCGCGCCGGTCATGGCCTCCTGTGCCGCCGTTGCCGCCTCGCTGGCCGAAACTGTTTCGTTCATCGTCCTGACCTCGCATTCCTTGCAGGGCTGCCTGCCGTTTTTTTCCGTTTATGCCCAAGCCGCCGCGCTGGCAACAAAAAAGGCCCCGGAAACCGGAGCCTTGAAGCGCACACCACATTCGCCCGCGCGGCGGTGGTTCAGCTGCCGCGCGCGGTGTGCGCCATCGATACTACTACCAGCGTGTTCATCATGCCGATTGCCATACAGTGCATTTTCCCGCCGGTCAAGCCGTTCAGGGCAGCATGATGCCACGGATGGTGAAAAACAGCAGCGCCGCCAGCACACCGGAAACCGGCACGGTAATGACCCACGCCGCGGCGATGCGGTAGAGCATGGAGCGCCGCACCAATTGGCGCTTGTGCACCTTCTTCAGCTTCTTGCGCTCCTTCTTCTTCAGCACCTTTTCCTTCTTCAACTGTTTCAGCATGGCCTTGCGCTCGGCCAGGGTGGCCTGCTCGAAGGCTTCCAGGAAGCGCTCCACCGCCTGCGGATCCTTGTCCTCGGCGTGGCGCGCAAGGATCTCCTCCACGCTGCGGCGGTAGTTGGCTTCAAGGAACTCGCGCAGGAAGCCAACGCCGAACACCCCGCCCACGGCAATGTGCGTGGACGACACCGGCAGCCCCAGTTGCGTGGCAATGATCACCGTGATGGCCGCCGCCAGCGCAACACAGAAGGCGCGCATCTTGTCGAGCTGTGTGATCTCGCTGCCGACGGTGCGGATGAGCTTCGGCCCGAACAGCGCCAGACCAATGGCGATGCCCAGCGCACCAACGAGCATGATCCATAGTGGAATGCCGGCCTTCTTGCTGATGACTCCATGCGCCACGGCATCATAAATGCCGGCAAGCGGGCCAATGGCATTGGCCACGTCATTGGCGCCATGGGCAAAGCTGAGCAATGCGGCGGAGAAAATCAGCGGCCAGGTGAACAGGTTGTTGATGCCCTTGCGGGTGTTTTCCTGGCGTTCGGCCATGCGGGCGATCATCGGGCGGAAAAACATGAACATCACCGCCGCAATGACAAAGCCTATGCCAATGGCGCTGAGGGGGTCGAACTTGTAGAGCTTCTTGATGCCTTTCAGCAGCAGATAGCTGGCAAACGCCCAGGTCATGATGGCCAACAGCCATGGCACGATGCGTTTCGCGGCGGCAATCTTGTCCGGCTGAAAGACGATGGTGCGCTTGATGATGTAGAGGAAGGTCGCGGCAATGATGCCGCCCAGCACCGGCGAGATGACCCAGCTGGCGGCGATTTGCGCCATTTTCGGCCAGTTGGCGATGGCCCAGCCACCAGCGGCAATGCCCGCGCCCAGCACGCCGCCGACAATGGAATGCGTGGTGGAAACCGGCGCGCCCATCCAGGTGGCCAGGTTCAGCCACAGGGCGGCGGCCAGCAGGGCGGCGGCCATCAACCAGATGAAGGCATCGATATCGTTGATCAGCGCCGGGTCGATGATGCCTTTCTTGATGGTGCCGGTAACGGTGCCGCCGGCAATGATCGCACCGGCAGCCTCGAAGATGGCTGCGATGATGATGGCGCTGGTCATGGTCAGCGCGCCGGAGCCAACCGCTGGGCCAACGTTGTTGGCAACGTCATTGGCGCCGATGTTCATGGCCATGTAGGCGCCGAACACCGCGGCAATGATGAGAATGGAAGCCTTTTCCAACCCGACGGCCTGCCAGTTGGCAAACATCAGCACGGCGATGATGAACAGGAAGGCCAGGCCGAAGCGGATCAGCTCCGCACCACGCGGCAGGGTGAGGGTCGTTGCATTCATGGAAGA
>JAJRRZ010000219.1 GCA_024279045.1 Alphaproteobacteria bacterium | reverse complement strand
CGGCGGGTTCTCCACGAAAATCCACCTGAAGTGCGATCACCGAGGCCTGCCGCTGGCCTTTCTGCTCACTGGCGGCGAGCAGAACGACACGCCTTTCTTCGAAGCACTGCTCGATGCCTCTCCGTGTCCCGTGCCGCGAGCTGTCGTGTGCGACAAGGGGTATGACAGCCACGCAAACCGTCAGGCAGCGCGCAACAGAGGCATCATCCCCGTCATTCCGCGGCGGAGAAACGCAAAAAATCCCCAAAGACATTTTCCGAAGGCTCTCTACCGAGGGCGGGCGCGCATCGAGCAGCTGTTCGGGAAAATCAAGCGGTTCAAGAGAATTGCCCTGCGCTGCGAGAAAACAGCTGCCAATTTCGCATCAATGCTTGCCCTCGTCTGCGCCTTCATCTGGATAAAATTCGTCCACAGAGCCTAGGGTCTGGTCTCAATACCTGAGCACTCCCCATGGGCATTTTGGCTTCATATCAGACGGTTTTTCGTTCTTGCCAATAGCTCCACTATTGCCCGCGAACGAAAAACCACTGCTATTTTGCCAAAATGCCCATGAGAAGCACTCATTTATTGAGACCAGACCCTAGAATTGCGCTGATGCGCGCGCCACTGACCCTTGCCTTCACCCGCCTGCCCTGCCCTCTTGCGTGGCGGGCGCAGGCGGGGCAGCATGGCGGCATGAGCAGGCAGCGGTTCATCATCACCCGTCCGGCGGAAGACGCCGCACGCTTCATTGCGGCGGCCCGCTCCGCCGGGGCAGACGTCGTCGCCATGCCGGTGATCGGCATTCGCTTTCACGACGATGCGCCCATCCCGGCGCGGGATTTTCAGGCGGTGGCCATCACCTCGGCCAATGGCGCGCGGGCCATTGCCCGGCGCGGCGCACGCGAGCGGGAGCATCTGGGCAGGGCGCTGGCGCTCACCGTCGGCCCGGCATCCAGCGCGGCGGCGCGCAATGCAGGCTTTGCGCGCATCATGCAGGCCGAGGGCGGCGACGTGGCGGCGCTGATCGAGCTGGCGAAGGCGCGGCTGCGGCCAGCGGACGGGCCGATCCTCTATGCCTCCGGCGCGGTTACCCGTGGTGATCTGGAGCAGCACCTGGGTGCGGCGGGCTTCGAGGTGCATCGCGCGGTGCTTTACGAGGCGCGGCCCGCCACGACGTTGAACGACGCGGCGCGCAAGGCGCTGACGATGGAACCGCCCGGCACGGTGGCGCTGTATTCGCCACGCTCGGCAAGGATCTGGGCGCGGCTGGTGCGCGAGGCGGGGTTGGCGGCGGAGGCGGCGCGCTGGCGGCATGCCTGCCTGTCGGCCAACGTGGCGCGGGCGCTCGACAAGGTGCTGCCGGAAGCGGGCGAGGTGATGATTGCGCCGCACCCGCGCGAGGAAGCGATGCTGCAAATGCTGGGGCTGCCCGAACAGGCAGCGCGAATGGAGAAGGAATGATGCGGCTGTTGCTGATCCTGATCGTGCTGGGGCTGGTGGTGATCCCGGCGGTGGAGATAACCACCTTCATCCATGTCGGCGGGCGCATCGGCGCGCTGCCCACCATCGTGCTGACCATTCTCACCGCCGGGCTGGGCATTGCGCTGGTGCGCATGCAGGGCATCATCGCCATGGCCGATGTGCAGCGCGCCATGCTGAGCGGACGCGCGCCGTTCATCGAGATGCTTTCCGGCGCACTGCTGGCATTGGCCGGGGTGCTGCTGCTGATACCCGGTTTCGTTACCGATGCCATCGGCTTTCTGCTGCTGATCCCGCCGCTACGCCGCGCCATGGCGGCGCTGCTGGGGCGTGCATTGTTCCGCCAGCCACCAGCGGCGCCGGGCGCCGGGCCGGGCACGGCGGAGGGATCACGCATCATTGAGGTGGAAATCGTCGAAGTGCAGGACAACCCGGAACCGCCGCCGCCACCGCGCCGCATTCCGCCGCAATCGGGCCACAAATCCTGATCCCGCCACAAGTGGGGCGAAGACGCTCCGACAATATCATCATTGCGCTGCATTGCCGCCCATGCGCGGCCATGCAGCGCGGGCAGATTGCCGCTTGCGGGGCCGGGGGAACCGAGACGGTTTCAACCGGAAGGCAAGAGGGCAATCATCATGGGTTTCAGCACGGTTATCGCCTGCCTGGCGGCGTGGGCGCAATTGCAGTCGTGTCCACCATCCACGGCGAAGGAGGATCTGCGCACGCCACTGCCGGCACAGGCAGTGCAGGCGCAACCTGTCAGCAGCGCCGCTTACGATGGCGCGGCCATCGAGGAAGCACGCGGCTATCTTTACGCTTCGCGTTTCGCGGGATTCTACCTGGGCGCCAGCGCCGGCTACGGCAACGTGGACAGCGACCAGCTTCTCGACCGTGGCAACAATCACGGCGCGGACAGCGTCAACCCCGACGGCTTCATCGGCACCCTGACGGCGGGCTACAACTTTACCCTGACGGACATGCTGCTGGCCGGTGTGGAAGCCGACATCGGCGTGATGAGCATCTCCGACGACGACAAGCCGGTGTTCGACGGTCATTCGTGGAAGCCGAACTTCGGCCCGCTGTGGGGCACGCTGCGCGGGCGCATTGGCATGACGCTGGCCGATTCGCTGCTGATCTACGCCACCGGCGGCGTGGCCTTCATACAGACGGACAACTGGACGGTGGGCAACAACTTCAACGAATCCTCCTGGGATGCGAAAACCCGCACCGGCTGGGTGGTGGGCGCGGGCGTGGAATACGCACTCACCACCAACTGGAGCGCCAAGGCGGAATATCTCTACATGGATTTCGGCAAGCACCACGGCTACACCGAGGATGGCGACCCCTACTGGTATGACGACACCGCGCATATCCTGCGGCTGGGGGTGAACTACCGCTTCTGAGTGAACGAGCCGGCGCACCTGCCGCAACAGGGCCGCAACGTCCACGGGATGGGGTGGGCAACCTCATCCCGCATTTTCGTTAATCCGGGTGATCAGGCTGACGGGAAAATCAGTCGAACAGGCTCTTGACCAAGTCCCACACCGTGCGCGGCGCTTCGCGGCGCACCTCGCGGCGCGGTGGTGGCGGCGCAACCGGGCGGCGGGCAACCACTGGTTCGCGTGGCGGCGGCGGTGGCAGGTAGTAGCCGGGCAGTTGGCGGAAGGGTTTGCCCTTGTGCGCGGCGGCCATCACCTGCCGCCAGATGACGGCGGGGAAAGAGCCACCGGTTACCCGGCGCATGGGGGTATTGTCGTCGTTGCCCAGCCATACCGCGGTGATGAGATAGGGCGAAAACCCGACAAACCAGGCATCGCGGTATTTCTGGCTGGTGCCGGTCTTGCCGGCGATGTCCTGCCCCTTGAAGGCGGCATTCCTGGCCGTGCCGGAACGGATGACGGCGCGCAGCATGTAGTTCATCATGCCAATGTGTTTCGGGTTGACCACCCGGCCCAGCCCGGAGCCACGGCGCTCGTAAAGAATCTTGCCGGAGCGGCTGATGACGCGTGTAACCACATAGGGCGCAACCAGCTTGCCGCCGTTGGCGAAAGGCGCATAGGCCGCCGTCAGCTCCAGCGGCGAGACGGGCGATGTGCCCAGCGCGATGGCCGGCACCGGATCCAGCGCCGAGGAAATGCCCAGACGGTTGGCCGTCTGCGCCACCGTGGCCGGGCCGACGCGCACGGCCAGTTGCACGGCCACGGAGTTGAGCGACCAGGCCAGCGCGGTGGTCAGCGTAACCGGGCCGTAATACTTGCCGCCGTGGTTGCGTGGGGCGTAATCGCCATAGCGCACCGGCGCGTCGTTGAGCACGCTCACCGGCGTGAACCCGTTCTCCAGCGCGGCGAGATAGACAAACGGCTTGAAGGCCGAGCCGGGCTGGCGCTTCGCCTGCACCGCGCGGTTGAAGGCGTTTTTCGTATAGGCACGCCCGCCGATCATCACCCGCAGCGCGCCATCGGGCGCCAGCGCCACGATGGCCCCCTGGCCGATGCGCCGCTTGCGCCCGTTGCGCGCCAGGGTGCGCTGCAACACACGCACCGCCTGGCGTTGCAGCCGCGCATCGATGGTGGTCTGCACCAGCACCGATTCCTTCACCTCGCCGATGAGCCTGGGCAGTTGCGCGATGATGTGATCGGCCACGTAACCGGTTACGGTGTCGCCCTTCAGCGGCGTGGGCTTCAGCCGCACGCTGTTCAGCGCCGTCTTCTCCTGCCGCGCCGTGATGTAGCCGGCCTCGCGCATGGCGGCGAGCACCACCCGCGCACGCTGAAAGGCGCGCTGCCTGTTGCGCAGCGGATTGTAGACGGAGGGCGCCTTCAGCAGCCCGGCGATGATGGCGCTCTCGCCCAGTGTCAGCTTCGCCGCCGGCTTGCCGAAATAGCGCCGCGCGGCTTTCTCCACGCCATAGGCCCCCGCGCCCAGATAGACGCGGTTGAGATACAGCGAGAGGATTTCCTTCTTGCTGAGCTTCCATTCCAGCCACAGGGCGAGCGCCGCCTCCTGCGCCTTGCGCCACAAGGTGCGCTTGTGTTCCAGAAACAGGTTCTTGGCCAGTTGCTGGGTAAGGGTGGAGCCGCCCTGCACCACGCGGCCCGCCCGCCAGTTCACATACATCGCCCGCACCAGCGAGATGGGGTCGATGCCCGGATGATGCCAGAAGCGTCTGTCCTCGATGGCCACCACGGCGTTCAACAGGTGCTTCGGCAGCTTTTCCAGCCGCGCCTCGTCGCCGAAAAAGCTGCCGCGCTCGGCCAGCTTCGTGCCATCCTCGGCAATGATCAGCACGCCCGGCGCATGGCCGGGGATCTGGAAGGGATCCTTGTCGTCCAGCGTGAAGAAGACATAGGCGAGAAACACCACGAACAGGAATGCCCCGGCCACGGCCAGCCGCACACCGTTGACGATCAGCCGCAGCCACAGCGGGCGGCGCTGGCGGCGGGTGCGGGCGGAAGTGGATTTGCGTCTAGCCATGCGTTTGCGGTTCCGGCTTCGGCTGATGGAAAGTCCTGCCCGACTGGGAGCGAATCATCGCAGCCCCTGTTGCCGCGCAAAAGTGGCGAGCGTGGGAAGGTGTGATGAAATCGTCTCTCAGCCGTCGAAACGCTGAAACACCAGCGTGGCGTTGGTGCCGCCAAAGCCGAAGGAGTTGGACATTACCGTGTTCAGCGCCACGTTTTCCTGCCGCTGGCGCACGATGGGCACATCACGGAAGGCCTCGTCCAGCTCTTCGATATTGGCCGATTCGCAGATGAAGCCATGCTGCATCATCAGGATGGAATAGATGGCTTCATGCACTCCGGCGGCACCCAGTGAATGGCCCGACAGCGACTTGGTTGCGGAAATCGGCGGCATGTTCTCGCCGAAGACCTCGCGGATGGCCTCGATCTCGCGCACGTCGCCGACAGGTGTGGAGGTGCCATGCGGGTTGATGTAGTCGATGGGGGCATCGACGCTGGCCAGCGCCTGGCGCATGCAACGCACCGCGCCCTCGCCGGAGGGCTGCACCATGTCGAAGCCGTCCGACGTGGCGCCATATCCCACCAATTCACAGTAGATCTTCGCGCCGCGCGCCTT
>JAJRRZ010000218.1 GCA_024279045.1 Alphaproteobacteria bacterium | reverse complement strand
TGGGGCGGCGCATCCTGTCCAAGGTGGAAGAGCCGGAAGACGCCCGCGAGCATCTCAAGCTGCTGTCGGGGCGTTCGCACCGCGTGCTTACCGCCATCTGCCTGCTCACCCCGCGCGGCACGTTGCGCAAGCGCCTGGTGGACACCAAGGTGCGCTTCAAGCGCCTCTCCGGCAACGAGATCGAGGCCTACCTGGCCAGCGACGAATGGCGCGGCAAGGCCGGTGCCTACGCCATCCAGGGGCTGGCCGGGGCCTTCGTGCGCCACATCAACGGCTCTTATGCATCCGTCGTCGGCCTGCCGGTGTATGACGTGGTGCAGATGCTGTCGGGCAACGGCTTTCCCGTGCTGCAACGCTGGCCACAGAAGGAGCCGCAGCCACCGCTGCTGTGAGCCGTCATGAGCGATTCCACCAAATCCGCAAACGACAAGCCTGCGAACGACAAGTCCGCGAACGGCAAGCCCACAAACGACAGCCCCGCCGAGGTGGTGCCCCTGCGCCGCCCGCGCAAGTGTCCCATCTGCGGCCAGCCAGCACAACAGAAATGGTGTCCCTTCTGCTCGAAGCGCTGTGCTGACATCGACCTGCACCGCTGGCTCTCCGGCCAGTATGCCATCCCCGGCGAGGAGCGCCCCGCGCAGCCGGATTCGCGCGAAGACGACTGAGAATGCGCAATGGGGCCTTGCCAGCGCCAACGTTACGGCGCAAAATCACCTCTCCGAAACATGCAGGATGATCGGCAGCCATGGCAGGCGACATGAAATCCGGCAAACCCGGCAGCTCGGCAGCCTACCCGGAAACTGAACATGCGCCCACCAACACGGTGGCGGTGGATTATGCCATCATCATCATCAGCCACGGCGCACTGGCCGTGGAGCTGAAAAAGGCGCTGGAACACCTCATGGGGCCGCAGCCGCTGGTTGCGGCCCTCGACATTCCCGCCGACGAGCCCCTGCGCCGCACGCGCCAACGCCTGCAGGTCCTGCTGGACGGTCTGCCCGCCCCGGAACAGGGCGGCACGCATGGCCGCCCGCTGGTGTTCCTCAGCGATCTGTTCGGCGGAACTCCGGCCAATCTCGCCCTCGCCGAGCTGCGCGGCCAGCATGATTCCTGGCTGATTACCGGCGTCAATCTGCCGGTACTGGTGCGCCTGGCCGAGCTGCGCGGCCAGGTGGATCCGGCTCGCGCCGTGGAGGAAGCCGCCGCCGTGGGCCGCCGTCTCATCCGCACCCAGCAGGGGAGCAATGCCGCATGAGCGCCGCATCGGCAAGGCAGGGGAGCGGCCCCGCGCACGAGCGCGAGGCACTGTTGCGCTGGCTGCGCTGGCAGGCCGAAATGGGCGCCGACGAGGCCCTCGCTCCGGTGCCGGTCAATCGCCTGAAGACCGCTACACCCCAGACTGCAATACCTCAGGCTGCCACACCCCGGCGCCAGCCCGCACCACCCCTGCGGCCAGCGGCTTCCGCTCCCGCTGCATCCCTTGCACCTGCGGCTGCACCACCTGCACCGCCTGCACCGGCGGCAGACGGCCCCTCGCCACAGGACTGCCACTCGCTACACGACATTCACGCCGCGCTGGACGCCATGCATCATTTTCCCTTGCGCCGCATGGCGCGCCACACCGTGTTCACCGATGGCAACGCGCAATCGCGCATCCTGCTGGTGGGCGAGGCCCCGGGCCGCGACGAAGACCTGCACGGCAAACCCTTCGTGGGCCGCGCCGGACAGTTGCTGGACAGGATGCTAGCCGCCATCGGCCTTGATCGCGCCGCTGAAGACCCCGATCGGGCCGTGCTCATCACCAACGTGCTGTTCTGGCGCCCGCCGGGAAACCGCAAGCCCACCGACGCCGAACTGAGCTTCTGCGCACCGTGGCTGATGCGCGCCATGGAACTGGTGCGCCCACGTGTCATCGTCTGTCTCGGCGGCACGCCCACCCAGCGCCTCACCGCCAACCCCGCCGGCATCCTGCGCCAGCGCGGCAAGTGGACGAACATATCCGTGCCGGGGCTGGCCGAGCCGGTGCCGCTGCTGCCCATGCTGCACCCGGCCTACCTGCTGCGCCAACCGGCCCAGAAGCGCCTCGCCTGGCGCGACCTGCTCGCCTTGCGCCTCTTTCTGGACGAACAGGCCACCGCGCCCTGATCAACCCCTGCAATACAGCCGATGCAGCGTCCGGATCACTTCCAGCGCCGCCGGGTCGGACAGCGCATAATACACATGCCGCCCCTCGCGCCGCGCCTGCACCAGGTGCTCCGCCCGCAGCCGCTGCAACTGTTGCGACACCGCCGCCTGTCGCAGGCCCACATCCTTCACCAGCGCGCTGACCGTCTTCTCGCCCGTAACCAGTTGACACAGGATGCGCAGCCGCTGCGGGTTGGCCAGCGCCTTCAGCAGGGCCGTGGCCGCATGTACGCCGCGCTCCATCTCCGATGCCTTCACCACCGGTGCGGTGGCATGTGCCTGTTCTTCCATCGTGCGTTTCCTTCCCCAGTTCCCCCATATCCATATTCTTGTTGCAGGGGAGGGTGTCCATGGACGCCCACCATTGTCGTGAGGCGATCCCGGCTAGCCTCTCGGCGCCACGGTCTCCCGAGGCATGGCCGGAACAGAACCACGCGCCGCCTTCTTCGCCTTGTGTTCCTTCAGCTTCTTCAACTGGATTTCCAGTTGCTCCCAGAACCAGTCAAAGTTTTGATAGCCGATGATGCGCCCGATCACGTGTTTCTCGTCATCCACCAGCACAAACGTCGGCGTGAAGTACACATAGCCCACGAACTTGTATTCGTCGGGCACGTCATCCACATCCACACGCTTCAGTGGCGCAATCTTGCCTTCCGGCGTATTGGCATAGATGCGCCCCACCTCGCGGTCGAACTTCATGCACCACGGGCAGCCTTCTTCCATGAACATCAGCAGTTCCGCCGCCTGCACACGCCCTGGCCCGGACAGGGTGGCAATGCCTGCTATCACCGCCAGCAGCACAAGGCTCAGGATGTTCGTGATGCTGTTCATGGCTGCCATTCCTCTTTTTCGCCGATCATGATGCCCTCCATGCGCACGGGCGCTTGCGCCGAGATGTTGGGTGGCACGCGGCAGTTGCGCATGCAGCGCCTTGCCTTCGCCACCGGGTGCGGCGGCCCGACAAAGCCGTCGCGATTGGGCATGCGCACCTTTGGTAGCGTCGTGGCAGAGGCGCTGAAGTCATCTTCCACAATACCATTCAAATTTAGCAGAAACGCTGTTACGGCATAGACCTCTTCCGGCTTCAGAGAAAAGGCGTGCCCTTCCGGCATGGCCCGCCACACATAATCGAACACCCCCGGCGCGCACGGCCAGAACGAGCCGATGGTGCGCAGCGGTTCATCGCCGCTCAGGCTGCCCTCGCCGCCCAGCAGCGCCGGATTGCGCCCCACACCCTCGCCGAATTCGCCATGACAGGCGGCGCACTGCTCGGCATACAGCGCTTCCCCCATGGCCACGCCACCGCTGCCCGGCGGCAGGCCCGCGCCATCACAGCGCACATCGCGGTCGATGGCGGCAATCTCCGCCTTGCCCAGCACCTGGCCAATGCCCTTCACCGCTTCCGACGCACGCGCCGGCTGTGCCAGCACCACCAGCAACACCACCCCCAGCGCCAGCAGCAGCACCAGCAGCAGCCACGCCCACAGCGCACTCAGCAATGCCGCACCTGCGGCCCGCGCCCTGTCAAGCCAGCCGCACATGCCGCACCTCGCCGTTGGGCATCACCCTCCAGGTGGTGATGGCGTTGTTGTGATACACCTGCCGCACCGATTTCACCTTCAGCATTTCCTCGTGCGTCGGCTGCACATTGCCCTGTTCGTCCACCGCCCGCGATTGCACCAGCAATTCCTCGCCGTTCCACTCGAACGGCACGGAAAACCGCGTCAAGCACTTGCTCAACACCGGCTCCTCCAGCCGCGCCTGCTGCCAGTTCACCCCGCCATCGAACGACACGTCCACCGCCGCGATGCGCCCGTGTCCCGACCACGCCAGCCCCGACAGCCGCTGCCGTCCGTGCCGCGACAGCGGCTTTTCCGGGCA
>JAJRRZ010000217.1 GCA_024279045.1 Alphaproteobacteria bacterium | reverse complement strand
GTGTTCATCGGCGGGGGCACACCCTCATTGATGCCGCCCGGCCTGGTGGCGGCGTTGCTGGAGCGCATCGCCGCGCGCTGGCCGCTGGCGGCAGATGTGGAAATCACGCTCGAGGCCAACCCGACCAGCGCCGAGGCAGAAAATTTCGCCGCCTTCGCCGCGGCTGGGGTGAACCGCCTGTCGCTGGGGGTGCAGGCATTGAACGATGCCGACCTTGCCGCGCTGGGGCGCACGCATTCGGCGCACGAGGCGCGGCAGGCGTGGGAGCTGGCGCGAAGGCATTTTGCGCGGGCCTCGTTCGACCTGATCCATGCCCGCCCGGGGCAGACGGTGGCGGACTGGGAGCGGGAGCTGCGCGAAGCACTGGCCATGCAGCCGGAACATCTGTCGGCCTATCAACTGACCATGGAGCCGGAAACGCCGTTTTACCGGCTGCATGTGCGCGGTCGGCTGGAGCTGCCTGGCGAGGATACGGCGCTGGCGATGTTCCGGCTGACGCGGGAGATGCTGGCCGATGCGGGGCTGGAGGCCTACGAGGTGTCGAACCATGCCGTGCCGGGGGAGGAATGCCGCCACAACCTTCTTTACTGGCGCTACGGGCCATATGCGGGTATCGGCCCCGGGGCGCACGGGCGGCTGGTCGATGCGAACGGGCAGCGCATGGCGCTGAGCACCATCCGCCATCCGCAAAGGTGGTTGCGCGCGGTGCTGGAGGATGGTGCGGCGCCGGGGCTGGCGGAGGAGCAGACGCTGGCAGCGGAAGAGGTGGCGCTGGAATACCTGCTGATGAGCCTGCGCACGCGCGAAGGGGCCGATCTGGCCCGCCTGCAGCGTCTGAGCGGCCTACGCCCCGCCAGGGCGGTGATATCCGCCCTGGTGGAAGAGGGCCTGCTGCACTGCCTTGCCCTGTACGGAAATCCTGCCCCGCCCGGAGATGAAGCCCCCCGGTGGATAGCCACCACATCACGCGGGCTGCTGGTGCTGGAGGCCATTATCGACACGCTCACCGATGTGCTGGAACCGGTGAACCAGGCAAGGCGGAGCAATGGTTGAAGGCAAGGCGGCGTGTGTCAGGCGTTTTCCTGCTCGGCCAGCCAGTGTTCGGCTTCCAGCGCGGCCATGCAGCCCATGCCGGCGGCGGTTACGGCCTGGCGATATTTTTCGTCGGCCACGTCGCCCGCGGCGAAGACACCTTCCACGGAAGTTTTCGTCGACCAGCAGGCCAGCTCGATGTAGCCGCGCTCGTTCATTGCCACCTGCCCCCTGAACACCTCCGTGGCAGGCGCATGGCCGATGGCGATGAAGATGCCGTCCACGTCCACTTCCGAAATCTCGCCGGTCTTGACGTTTTTCAGCTTCGCACCGGTAACGCCTTTCGGGTTTTCGGTGCCCAGCACCTCTTCCAGCACGCTGTCCCACATCACGGTGATCTTCGGGTGCTCCAGCAGGCGCTTCTGCAATACCTTCTCCGCGCGCAGCTCGTCGCGCCGGTGCACCAGGATCACCTCCGAAGCGAAATTGGTGAGGAACAGAGCCTCCTCCACCGCCGTGTTGCCACCGCCGATGACCATCACCTTCTTGCCGCGATAGAAAAAGCCGTCGCAGGTGGCGCAGGCGGAGACGCCGAAACCCTTGAACTTCTCTTCCGACTCCAACCCCAGCCACTTCGCCTGCGCGCCGGTGGCGATGATGACCGCATCGGCGGTGTATTCGGTGCCGGAGTCGCCTTTCAGGCGGAAGGGGCGGCTGGAGAAATTCACCTCGGTGATGAGGTCGTTGACGATTTCCGTGCCGACATTCTCTGCCTGCTGGCGCATGGCCTCCATCAGCTCAGGGCCTTGCACCGGCTCGGCAAAGCCGGGGTAGTTCTCCACGTCAGTGGTGATGGTAAGCTGCCCGCCCGGCTGCATGCCGGCAATCAGCAGCGGTTCGAGCATGGCGCGCGCGGCGTAGATGCCGGCGGTGTAACCGGCGGGGCCGGAGCCGATGATGACGACCTTGGCATGGCGGGTGTCGGACATGGCGGATATTCCCCTCGCGCTGTTGTGGCTCTTATTGTGTCAACAGCTATGCGCGAATGGGGGAAATTGCAACGGGGCAAATTGCCGGACCCGGCCCCTCCTCAGGCCACGCCGCTATCACGCAGGCAACGCCGAAGCACCTCGCGCAATTCGTCGGCGTCCAGCGGCTTGCACAGGAAGGCGTCCATGCCGGCGGCCAGGCAACGGGCGCGCTCGTCCTGGTCATCGGCGGCGGTAAGCGCAATCAGCAACAGGCGTGGTGCGCCGAGGTCATGCTCCAGTTGGCGGATGGCCTGCGCTGCCTGCGGGCCGTCCATGCCGGGCATGTGCACGTCCAGCAGGGCGCAGACGGGCATGGCATGGCGGCGCTCTTCGCCGCCGCGGCGCAGCAGGCGGGCGCGCACCTCCTGCAGCAGGGAGGAACCGTCGGCGAAACGGCGCACGGCATATCCGGCGCGGCGCAGCACCGTTTCCGCCACACGGGCATTGACGGGATCATCCTCGGCCAGCAACACCAGCGGCGCATCGGCGCTGGCTTGCGCGGCAGCGGGCGATCCGGTGGAGGAAGTCTCGGTACGGGCCTGTTGCGCCAGACCACGCAGGGCGTGCACGGAGGCATCAAGCATTCTCTCCGGCGCGGATGAAAGACGCTCGATGATAGTGGCGCGGCGCAAGGGCTTCAGCAGATAGCCGGCAAGGCGCTTATCGTGCATCAGCTCGTGCAGGGGCAGGCGTTCCTCCGGCGTCAGGAACAACCATACACGGGCGGCAGGGGCGAGGCCGGCGCCTGCGAGGAGTTGGCGCAGCGCCTCGGCGTGGGCGGCATCGACGATGACCTGCACATCCGTTTCGGCCAGCCACTGCGGCAATTCTTCCGGCGCGGCAATCAAGGCTGTGCCGCCGAGGTTGATGATATAGTCCAGCAGGGCCTGGCGATGCATGCCGCCGGGCACGACCAGCACCACACGCAGGCCGGCCAGCGGTTTGCCGGCAAGCGTGGGGGTATCGGCGGCATCTGCGGCATCGGTGGCGTCAGCGGCATTGGCGGTATCCGTGGCAGGAGACAATGGCAGGAAGGCATGGAAGGTAGCGCCCTGGCCGGGCTGTCTGTCCAGCTCCAGCACACCGTTCATGCGCTGCAACAGATGCTGCACGATGGCCAGCCCCAGGCCAACGCCGCCTTCGCGCGCAACATCGCGCGCAGCATTGCGGGTGAAGGGCTGGCAAATGCGTGCACGGATTTCCTGCGGCACACCGGGGCCGGTGTCCTGCACGGACAGGCGCAACCCTGGCCGCCCTCCATGTTGCGCCGCAACCAGCCTCACCAGCACGCCGCCGGACTGGGTGAACTTCACCGCGTTGCCCAACAGGTTGAGCAGAATCTGGCGCAGGCGCACCTCGTCGCCCAGCCATTGCCCGGCAATGCGCGGGTCGATAAAACAGGCCAGCTCCAGCCCGCGGGCATGGGCGCGGGGGCTGAGCAACTCGCAGGTTTCCTCCACCAGCCGTGCCGGGTCGAATGGCTGTTGCGCCGCCGGGGCTTCGTTGTCTAGCGCGCCGGTGGCCTCGGCGCGGGCGGTGTGCAGCAACTCGTCCACCATGGAGGCCAGCAACCGCCCGGATGTGTCCATGGCGTGCACGTAGCTGGCCTGCTCCGGGGTCAGTGGTGTGCCGCGCAGCAATGCGGCCATGCCCAGCAGGCCATTCAGTGGCGTGCGCAGCTCGTGCGTTACGAAGGCCAGCATGCGGGCGCGGGCGGCGGCCTCGCGAGTAGCGCGGTGGCGGGCGTCGAGCAACGCGCGCAAGGCGGCATCGCGCTCGCGCAGGTGATGCTTCAACCGGCGCAGGGCGCACAGCAGCAGGGCCTCGGCCAGCAGCAGCAGGGTCAGCGCCATGAGCAGCACCGGCCACTGCACATGCTGCGCCAGCAATGCCAGCAGCAGCAGCGTGCCCAGGACCAGCAGCGCACCGGCCTGGGCATAGAACAGCAGGCGCTGTGCCCGCGAAGTTTCGCCGGTGGAATTCACAGTGGAATCGGTCGTTGCCGCGGCGTGCGGCGGCTGTGCATGTGGCGGTGGCATGTGCGGCTTCCTGCAATGGCGTGGCAGCCCCCCATGCGCTGCAGTATGACTTAGCGCACGTAAAAGCGGGCTTGGCACAAAAGCTAAAATTGCATGCATCATTTGCGGGATTCGACGAACAACCGCGCGGCATGGTAAGAAAGCGGCGCATGCTGCCACCCTGGCGCGCCCATGCGCATGCCTTATTTTCGACGCGCTTGGCGGCAATGGC
>JAJRRZ010000216.1 GCA_024279045.1 Alphaproteobacteria bacterium | reverse complement strand
TGCAACAGCGCCGACTGCGTGCGCGGGCTTGCGCGGTTGATCTCGTCGGCCATCAGCAACTGGCAGAAGACCGGTCCGGGAATGAAACGGAAATGGCGCTTGCCGTTTTCGTCTTCCTCCAGCACCTCCGAGCCGAGAATGTCGGCGGGCATCAGATCAGGGGTGAACTGGATGCGCTTTTCATCCAGCCCCAGCACCGTGCCCAGAGTGGTGGCCAGCAGTGTCTTTGCCAACCCCGGCACACCCACCAACAGCGCATGCCCCCCGGCGAGGATGGCAATCAGCGATTGCTCCACCACTTCTTCCTGGCCGTAGATGACCTTGGCGATTTCCGCCCGCGCGGCGGCCAGGCGTTCACCGGCCTGCTCGGCCTTGTGGACGATGGCCTCGCTGTCGATGCTGGTGGCGCCGGTGGCGGCGTCGGTAGCGGTATCGTTCATCTGTGCATTCCGGTTGGGCGCGCATGGTGGCCGCGCGGGTTGCAATATCCGGACATCGGAAGTGTCCATTTTCGATGGGGTATAGCGCACTTTGGCGCTTGCGCGCATCTGAAAGTGTCGTCATCACTGCCGAGGAGATGGTTGTAACAGCCTGAATGGGGCAGGAACGGGACGATGAACACAAACCCCGCCGACGGTCCATTCGATACGCGCCTGCTGAAACGGCGCCGGGCACGGGGCCTGCGCGGGCCCGATTATGTGCTGGAACTGGCAGGCGAGGAACTGCTGGCGCGGCTGGCGCAACTGCTTGGCGAAGAGCGGCTGACGCTGCCACGAGACGGCGCGCGGCTGGTGGCTTGTGGCCCGGCATGGCTGGCGCACGGCGTGGCGCAAATGCCGGAACTGGCGCATGCGCGGGTGCTGCGCGGCGAGTGGCTGGCCGCCGCGGCGGATGGGAAAAAGGAGGATGGCGTCGCAACACTGGTGCTGGATCACGTGCACCTGCCGTTTGCCGACCAAGCGCTGCACGCAGCACTGGTGCTGATCGACTTCGCGTTTGTCAACGATCTGCCGAAGGCGCTGATGGAATGGCGGCGGGTGCTGACCCCCGGCGGGGTGTTGCTGGCAGCGCTGCCCGGCGGTGAAACGCTGAAGGAGTTGCGCGCCGCCTGGGCAGTGGCGGAGCAGGCGCTGGCGGCGGAGCGTGGCGCCACGGCGGCAGTGGCGTCAGCAGGCGCGCCAGCAGAGGGGATTCAGCCGGGCTGGCGGGTGGCGCCGTTCGTGGAGGTGCGGCAACTGGCACAACTGGCGGGCATGGCCGGGTTCACCGGCGTGGTAACCGACATCGAGCGGCTGCGCGTGCGCCATGCCGATGCCTTGTCGCTGATGCGCGAGCTGAAGGAGTCCGGCTGGGCCAACCCCCTGCGCCAGCGCCCGCGCGTGCCGGCATCACGGCGGCTGCTGGGGCTGGCGGCGGCGCATTACGAGCTGGCCTGTGCCGATGCCGACGGTCGGGTATCGGCCAGCATGGAGTTGCTATTCCTGTCCGCGCACCGCCCACCCACGCACGCCCCCGCCAGCAGCGGCGAAGCGTGCGGTATGTGAGCGATGGCGGTGAAATTCTGCCCCTCTCAGGCGGCGTCTGCCTGTTTGCGCAGGCGCTCGATTTCTTCCTTCAGATGCAGCTTTTCCAGCTTCAGTTTCTTGATCTCCAGATCATCCACGCTGGGATGGGCCATCATGTCTGCAATGCGGTCTTCCAATTGCTGATGCCTGTTCTCCAGTTCGCAGATGTGAGCTTCCAGAGACATGAAGTCCTCCCTTCCTCTTTGGTTGCCGAATATGGCTGCCGGTTGCCGGAACAGTGTGCCACATGGCGGATGGCTTGTCGATTCACGGGATCGGCGGATTTCCACTCCATGCGTCTTGTTGACAGGGCCACGTGCCGCTCCCATCTGTGAAAGCGAACAGACACGCCGGCAAGCGGGCGGGCGTTGCCATGCAAAGGGTGTTCTTTCATGGAGTACAAGGATTACTACAAGATCCTCGGGGTCGAGCGTTCGGCCAGTCAGGACGAGATCAAGCGCGCCTTCCGCAAGCTGGCGCGCAAGTATCACCCGGACATCAACAAGGAAGCCGGGGCGGAGGAGAAATTCAAGGAAATCAACGAGGCCCACGAGGTGCTCTCC
>JAJRRZ010000215.1 GCA_024279045.1 Alphaproteobacteria bacterium | reverse complement strand
CCGCCTGGTGCGCCTGAACCTGTTTCACCGCAGGCCCATCGACAACCTCACAGCATCCCCAGAAACCCGGATTGTCGACCAACGACAAATGACCATGGAGCTCTTGCGATGTTAAACCGGACAGCAGTGGGTCAAGCCCGGGCATGACGCGAAATGGAGACGTTGCTGCACACACGTAACATTCATTGATGCCAAATGCGATTACTCTGCCCGCGGGAAGCATGCCATTGACGAGGGGTCTGCCCCCGCCTGTGCCAGGCTCAGGACTCATGAAGAGGCATGACAGATGCATCATTTGCGCAAAATATCAGCGCCCTTGCGCCCGCTGGTAATACCTGAAGGTATTTCCAAGGGTGCAAGGGCGCTGAGATGAAGCATGAACGCCACAGATGGCGTGAGAATTGATGGGCCCTGAGCCTAATGCCGAAGGTGGCCGGGTTTACTGCTGCGGCACGCGGTGGTCGATGCCCTTGTCCGCCAGCGCCTTTATCAGCTCGCCGTTCTGGAACATCTCCGTTACGATATCGCAGCCACCCACGAACTCGCCCTTGATGTAGAGCTGCGGAATGGTGGGCCAGTTGGTGTATTGCTTGATGCCCTCGCGCAACGCGTCGCTGGCCAGCACGTTCACGTCCTGAAACGGCACGCCCAGATAGTCGAGGATCTGCACCACCCGGCCAGAGAAACCGCACATGGGCTGTTCCTTTGTGCCTTTCATGAACAGCACCACATCATTTTCCTTCACCACCGAGTCGATCCATTCCTGCACGTCGCTCATGATTTTCGGCTCCTGCATGTAGGTTTTTCCACTGCCGCGCAATATAGGCGCGCCATCCACCAGCCGCAAACATCTTTCCCACGCCATGAGCCAGTCCGGCAAGGCGCCACCCCACCTGGCAGACACCCCACCTGGCAGATACTTCGTCTGGAAGACGTCTCTGTTTTCCCCCGGCAGAAGGGGAGGCAGCATCTGATTCACTGTCCGATCATTCCCGCGGATCAGGCCGGCTCATCCACCTGATGATCAGCATCACCACCGGCAGCCATGCCACGCCAGCAAAGGCGTGATAGCCCAGTTTGCCCCAGAACCCCACCTCGCGCGCCGCCAGCGCCGCGCCGAACACCATCATGATCAGCACATAGATGGTCAGAAACAGCGGCGTGATGATCACCCCGATGAACTTGCGCGTGCGCTGGCGCATGGCTGCTTCTCCCCTGTCAGAACCCGAACTTGCGCAGGCGGCTGTCGATGCCCGAAGCATAGGACAACCCGCAGATGAGCACATGCGTCAGGTGCGGGTAGATCAGGTAGACATCGCGCCGCACCTCCATGAATCCAGCCAGGTCGAAGTCCGGCTTAAGCGCCGCATAAGCATCGAAGAAGACGCGGCCCGCCGTGCCGAACATGGTCATGAAGGCAAGGTCGTATTCGTAATGGCCGTAGTAGATGGCCGGATCAATGAAGGCCGCCACCTTGCCGCCGGAAGCGATGACATTGCCGCCCCAGATATCGCCGTGCAGCAGGGTAGGGCAGGGCGGCTCGCTGATGAAATCCTCCAGATGCCCGCAAAAGCGCTCGATGCGCCGCAGCAAGTCGGCGGAAAGCCCGGCGCGCTCGTGCGCCAGCCGCGCCATGAACAGCAGCCGCTGCTCGCGGAAGAAGTCGATCCAGCTTTCCATCTGCGGGTTGGGCTGGGGCAGCGGGCCGATGGTGGTGTCGAACTCCAGCCCGAAGAACGGCTGGCGCTTCGAATGCATTGGCGCCAGCAGCTCCGCCATGTGGCGCTCCACGGAAGCGCCACCCCCGCCGGAACCGGCGATGTAGTCCATCACCAGCAGATCAGGCTCGCTCAGATGCACCTGCGGCACGGGGATTTCCCCTTCCAGCCGCTTCAGCATCCTGCCCTCGATGAGCAGATGATCGGGCCTTGGCCCGCGCCCGTGCTTGGCCACGACCTTGCGCCCGTCGGCCAGCTCCACCACGTCCAGCGACAGCCCGTAACTGCCCGCCAGCGGCGCAATGCGCCGGACATCACTGCCCAGCGCACCGCCAATGCGCATCGCCAGATCCCGTTGCGTGCTCATGTGGCTACCGGTCAGTTGGCTTCCGTATGGACCTGAAGCTTCATGCCCAGGCGGTGGAAGAGTTTTTCGTCATCATCAGGAGCAGGATTGCCGGTGGTCAGCAGGCGCTCGCCCAGAAAGATGGAGTTGGCTCCGGCCAGATAGCACAGCGCCTGTGCCTCGTCGCTCATTTCCCGCCGCCCCGCCGCCAGGCGGATGCGGCTGCGGGGCATGAGAATGCGTGCTGTGGCGATTGTCCGCACCATTTCGAACGGCTCCGGCGGTGTTGCATTGGCCAGGGGCGTGCCCTCGATGGCCACCAGCCGGTTGATGGGCACCGAGGCCGGGTGCGCGGGCAGGGTGGCCAGCAGGTGCAGCATGGAGATGCGGTCTGCCCGTGTCTCTCCAAGCCCGATGATGCCGCCGCAGCAGATGTTGATGCCCGCCGCCGCAACCGCGCGCAGGGTGGTCAGCCTGTCCTCCATGCTGCGGGTGGTGATGATCTCGCCATAATATTCCGGCGAGGTATCGATATTGTGGTTGTAATAGTCCAGCCCCGCCTGCTTCAGGAAGCGCGCCTGCGCCTCGTCAAGCATGCCCAGCGTCATGCACGTTTCCAGCCCTTCTTCGCGCACCGCGACAATCATCTCCGCCGCCTGTTCGAGCTGGCGCTGCTTCGGCGCGCGAAACGCAGCCCCCATGCAGAAACGCGTGGCGCCGCGCTGTTTGGCCTCGCGTGCGGCGGTGCGCACTTCCGCCACCGTCAGCATCGGTGTGCCTTTCTTCTGCGGGCCATCGTGCCGGGCGCTCTGGCTGCAATAGGCGCAGTCCTCCGGGCAACCGCCGCTCTTGATGTTCAGCAGCACGCAGGCTTCCAGCTCGTCCGGCGCAAAATGCTGCCGGTGCACGGCCTGGGCGCGGAACACCAGCTCCGTCAGCGGCAGACCGTATATGGCCGCCACCTCCTCATGCGTCCAGTCGTGGCGAATGTCCGCCGTGTCGCCCCGCATCATGTCCCTCACAGCAAAAGCGCCGGGCGGCTGCCCACCCGGCACGTTGATCCTGCCTCGGCCCGCTGCCTCAGGCTGCCTTGCGCAGTTTCCATGCCGCCGGCAGCGCCAGCGCGACGATGGCCAGCTTCAGCAGATCACCACCAATGAACGGCCAGAAACCGAAGGTCAGCGCCTTGTCCGCGCCGACGAATTGCGCCAGCCATGCCAGCCCCGGCAGATACACCAGCGCCAGCCCGGCCAGCCCGGCAGCGAACAGCTTCAGCGGATGGCGACTCCATCCCCTGTCCGCCAGCCAGCCGACCACCGCCGCCATCAGCAGGAAGCCGAGAATATAACCGCCCGTCGGGCCCATCATGTAAGCCAGGCCAATGCCCTTTTCCGGCGTGCCGGCGAATACGGGAAGGCCCATCGCACCTTGCGCCACATACAGCGCCACCGTCGCCAGCCCCAGCCGCAGGCCCAGCGCCGCGGCAAGGCCAAACAGCGCCATCACCTGCAAGGTCATCGGCACCGGCCAGAACGGCACCTGCACCTTTGCCGACAGCCACAGCAGCAGCGAGCCACCCACCACCAGCGCCAGCTTCACCGGCCAGCTTGCAGCGCCCAGCAGCGCGCCATGCGCCTGTGTGGAAACCTGAGCCATGCGTTTTTTCCTCCTCCTGTTGGCCAACCTTCAAGCGCATCTTTGGCATGTGGCAGGGCAGGGCGCAAGGCCCCACCCCACCACTATGCATGAGCCGAGATACGGCTCGTCATCATGCGCGGGCGATCATTCCGCCGCCACCGGCTGGGCCTGCTTCTGAAGCAGCTTCAGCGCCTCTTCTGCCGCCCGCACGCCGGAGAGCAGCATCGCGCCGAAGGTCGGCCCCATGCGCGGCAGGCCGAAGGTTTCCGCGGCTGCCATGCCGGCCACCATCAGGCCCGGATAGACCTCGCGGGTATGCTCCACCACCGCGTCTTCCGAGGCCGTTACATGCAGCGCGCCCATGCCTTTCACCTCGATCAGTCCGCGTTTGCTCAGCGCCTTGGCCGCCACCGCATCATGCCCCGTGGCGTCGATCACCAGCTTCGCCTCCAGGGCGATGGGATCGACGCAGGTGATGGCCTTCGGCAGACCCTTCACCGGGCTCCAGTTCAGCACCACGCCGGTAACGCGTTGCTGCGCCGGATCCACCACCAGATCCTCCACGTAGGTAAGCTGCATGAAGCGCGCCCCGGCCTTCGCCGCCGCGGCAATGGTGGAGGAGCAGGCCAGCGGGCCGGTGGTTACGTAAAGGCCTTCCGCGTCCTGCTCCATGGGCACGCCGATTTCCTCCAGCACCTCGTGCCCCGGCGCGCGCACGGTGATGGTGTTCATGAAGTAGCCGCCCAGCCAGAAGCCGCCGCCGAGGTAGTTGTTGTTCTCCACCACCAGCACGTTCACGCCGGCCTCGGCCAGCTTGCGCGCACAGGTCAGCCCCGCCGGGCCGGCGCCGATGATGAACACGTCGGCCTTCAGCGCGGCCTCCATGTTGTCCATGAAGCGCTTGACAATGGCGGTGCTCACCGCCGTTTCGGAAGTTTTGGGAAAGATGCTCATGATGGCTTCTCCTCTTGCCATTTCGGTTGACGAAACAGCGCCGGGAAGCCCTCGGAACCAGAGGCGGAAAACATGCGGCAAGGCAGCACAACCACGTGATATGGCTGCCATATGCCCGCAGGGGCAAAGTCCTGCCGCGGGCACGTTGTGCCGTCATGCTTTCAGGCGCGCTCCCTTCGCCGGTATTACCCGGATCAGGTTCCAAGGGTTGGAAGGCCAGCCTTCCTCTCAGCCGCCCAAGCCTCACCGCGCAACGTTTCCTGCAACGGCACGGCACCGGGCCGGCACCCCTGACGCCAATGTGTGCGAGGCACATGCCCCACACGACGCCATCAGAGCATAGTTATCGAGGCGGAATAAGCAACCTTGAATTGTATATTTCTGAGCAGCGTCTTCTGGTGGCTATCTGGTCAGCACGCCTTTGATGCCCTATCTTCAGCAGGCAGAGTCCGTATGTGCTGAGCCTAGACCTGAAATCCGGAGCAGAACAGCATGCAGGATTCGGTTTCGAAATTTCTGGTGATATTGGGGTTGGTGCTGGTGGCATTGGGCCTGTTGTGGCCACTGGTGAAAAAGCTTGGTCTGGGGCGT
>JAJRRZ010000214.1 GCA_024279045.1 Alphaproteobacteria bacterium | reverse complement strand
GTTTCGGTGGTGTGGAAGTAGATGCCGTTGAGGTAATAGCGCGTCTCCTCCGTGGAGATGGCGAAGCGCGTGCGATCAACGAGAAAACGCAGGTCTTCCGGCGAAATGGCAAAGGTGTTGGTCGGCTCCACGGCGGCCAGTGCAGGGAAGTCCTCCGCCGGCAGCGAGGAGAGCATGAAGCGCGAGCGCCCGGAGGTGATGACCACGCGGCCCGGCTCCGGCTCGTCGATCTTCAACTGGCTGCCGTCGGGCAGCTTGCGCACGATGTCATGCAGCAGGTGCGCCGGGGTGGTAACCGCACCTTCCTCCTCGACCATGGCGGCGGCATCCTCCACCACTTCCAGCTCCAAGTCGGTGGCGGTCAGCCGCAGCTTCCCATCGCGCGCCTGCAACAGCACGTTGGCCAGAATGGGAATGGTGTTGCGCCGCTCCACCACGCTCTGCACATGGGACAGCGCATTGAGAAAATCGTCGCGTTCGATGGTCAGCCGCATGATTCCCCGGCCCGTTTCCGCAATTGCCCTTCTCCGCTTTTCGGGAGGGCAACTTTAGGCGCGTGGATACAACAGGGCAAGGCGCGCCAATGCTGGCGGCGCAGGGTTGTGGAAAACGCACGTTGCGCCAGCGCCAGGCACCTCAGCGCCGTCCGAAGCCGGGCGCCTCGGTATCCTGCCCGGCGTCAATGATCTCGCGGCGGATGCGGCGCGAACGGCTGAACAGCTCGTGCAGCTTCTCGCCTTCGCCCCAGCGGATGGCGCGTTGCAGGGCGGAGAGATCTTCCATGAAGCGGCCCAGCAGCTCCAGCACCGCCTCGCGGTTGTTGAGGAACACATCGCGCCACATCACCGGGTCGGAAGCGGCCAGGCGGGTGAAGTCGCGAAAACCGCCGGCGGAGTATTTGATGACCTCCGATTCGGTAACCTCCTCCAGATCCGCCGCCGTGGCGACGATGTTGTAGGCAATGAGATGCGGCAGGTGCGAGGTGATGCCCAGCACCAGGTCGTGGTGTTCCGCGCTCATGGTGTCCACATGCGAGCCGGTGGCGCGCCAGAAGGCCGTCAGCTTCTCGAGCGCCGCCTCGTCCGTGCCCGGCAGCGGGGTGAGAATGCACCAGCGGTTCTCGAACAATTCGGCAAAGCCTGCATCGGGGCCGGACTGTTCCGTGCCGGCGATGGGATGGCCGGGAATGAAATGCACACCCTCCGGCACGTGCGGGGAAACATCGCGGATGACAGAGCCCTTCACCGAGCCGACATCGGTAAGGATGCTGCCCGCTTTCAGCGCCGGTGCGATCTGTTTGGCCACCGTGCCCATGGCCCCCACCGGCACGTTGAGGAACACCAGGTCGGCATCCCGCACCGCTTGCGCCGCATCGGTGTGATAATCGTCGCACAGACCCAGCTCGCGGGCACGGGCGATGGTGGCCTCGCTGCGCGATGCGCCGGAAATGTGCGTGGCAAGGTTTTCGCGGCGCATGACATGCGACAGCGACGAGCCGATCAGCCCCAGGCCGATGAGCGCCACCTTGCCGAACATCGGCTGTTTGCCATCGCGGCCTGCCGGCTTGCTGGCATGATCCGCCTTTTCGGCGCGATCCACCCTGCCCTCGTGGCTTGCCGCCTTGCTGCTATTGCCGGCACCGCTCATGACAGGAACTCCCGCAGGGCATCCACCAGCAGGCGGTTGGCCTCTTCCGGGCCGATGCTCACGCGCAATGCGTTGGGAAAGCCATAACCCGCCACGCGGCGCAGGATCAGCCCGTGGCGCTTCAGATACGCATCGGCCTCTTGCGCCGTCTTGCCTGGCGTGTCGGGAAAATGGATGAGCAGGAAATTGGCCACCGATGGCGTAACCTCCAGCCCCAGCGCGGCGAGCTGCTCATGCAGCCAGTCGCGCCAGCGGCTGTTGTGCGCCACCGCCCGGCGCAGGTGCGCCTGATCACGCATGGCCGCCGCACCTGCCGCCAGCGCGGCGACGTTCACGTTGAACGGCCCGCGGATGCGATTGATCACGTCGATGACATGGCGCGGCGCATACATCCAGCCGATGCGCAAGCCCGCCATGCCGTAGGCCTTGGAGAAGGTGCGGGTCATCACCACGTTGGAACTGCTGCCGACCAGCTCGATGCCTGCTTCGTAGTCGGGCTGTTCGACATATTCGGCATAGGCCGCGTCGATCACTAGCAGCACATGCGCGGGCAGCGCCTGTTGCAGGCGCTTCAGTTCGTTGAACGGCAGGTAGGTGCCGGTGGGATTGTTGGGGTTGGCGAGATAGACCAGTTTCGTGCGCGGCCCGACGCAGGCCAGGATATTGTCCATGCTGGCGGTGAGGTTTTCCTCACGCGCCACCACCGGCACGCCACCGGCGGCGCGGATGGCCACCGGATAGATGAGAAAGCCATGCTCGGTATGGATGGCCTCCTCGCCCGGTTCCAGAAAGGCCTGCGCCAGCAGGGTGAGCAGCTCGTCGGAGCCGTTGCCGCAGACGATGTTGTCCGGGTTCAGGCCGTGGCGCTCGGCAATGGCCGCACGCAACCCATGTGCCGTGCCGTCGGGATATTGGGTGAGCTCCTGCGCGGCGGCGCGAAATGCCTCGATGGCCGCCGGAGACGGCCCCAGCGGCGATTCGTTCGAGGCCAGCTTGAACACCCGGTTGGCCCCGGCAATCTCGCTCTCGCCGGGCATATAGGGCGCAATGTCAAGAATGCTGGCGCGCGGGCGCGGCATGTCGGCGGTATCGGTCATGACCGGTGCTCGGCTGTTGCAATGAATATGGCGCTATCCGTGGCCGCGTTGTGCGCCGCTGACGGCGTTTCGTCAAGTTCCGGCGCGCCGCACCGGGACCAGCCCGGCGCCAACCGGTTGCAAACCTGGCACCAGCAGCGCGGGCCTGCGTTGCCGCCGCACGGCGAGGACACGCTTTTCGGCGCGGGCCAACAACAGCCCCGACAGGCCAGGAAACAGCCTACCACCCATGTGCTCCCACGTGCCTGGCGCGGCGCGCAACAGGCGCAATCGCCACGGTGGCATGAACAGCAGGTTGGCAATCTCCGTCGGCACGAAGGAAGCCTGCTGCAACACCTGCTGCAACTGATGGCGCGAGAAGGGCCGGCCATGGCCGAAGGGCGTGGCCTCCGCGCGCGACCACAACCCGGCACGGTTGGGCACGATGAAGATGACCTGCCCGGACGGGGCAAGCACCCGCCACAGTTCCGCCAGCAGGCGCGCGCGCGTCGGGGTCAGCTCCAAGGCATGGACCACCAGGGCCAGGTTGATGCTGGCGTCGGGCAGCGGCAGGGCGGCCTCGTCCACCAAGGCGGTGGCTGGGCGCGGCGCTTCCTCGGTGGCCGTGCCGACGGGCCAGCACATGGCCCCCTGGTGCGCGGGCATGAAAGCAAAGGTGGCTTGCACATGCGGGCGGTAGATGTCTAGCCAGGGTGCGGCGAAGCCCAGCCCCAGCACTCGCGCCTCTGGCGGCGGCATGGGCAGGCGGCGCAGGTGCGCGGCGATGACCTCGCGCGCACGCTGCCCCAGCGGGCTTGCGTAGAATTGCCGCAGCTCGATGACGTCCATCTGGCTGGCTGCTCCGTTTTTCCCTTCCCCGCGCATCCCTATATTACACCTGAACACACCGCGCCAACGTGTGGCAAAGCGCGCGAGTGGCGCGTGTGGTGGCATGCCGGCGCGCACAGGCGATGCGCCAGGCTGACAGCTGGCCGAGCCAATGATTGGCCGGTCTGGCAACCCGAACGGGAAGGAGGGCCTGCCCATGGCTGCGAAAGGCATTTGCGACCCCACCGTGGAGCCGCAATCGAAGTTCGATTTCAAACTGATACGCTGCCGCACGGACAATTATGCCGTGCTGGTGCATGATCCCGGCAGCGGCGATACACTGGTGGTGGACACGCCGGAGTTCGGCCCCATCGACGAAGTCTTGCGGAAAACCGGCTGGAAGCTCACCCACATTCTCAACACCCATCACCATCACGACCACGTGGGCGCCAACGAGGCGCTGAAGGAGAAGTACGGCGCAACCATACTGGGGCCAGCCGCCAACAAGGGGCAGATTCCGGGCCTCGACAAGGGTCTGAAGGACGGCGACAAGATCAACTTCGGCGGTGAGGTGATCGACGTGATCGCCGTGCCCGGACATACGCTGGGCCACGTGGCCTATTACATGTGCAGCGAAAAGGTGGTGTTCACTGGCGATACGCTGTTTTCCCTCGGCTGCGGGCGCATCTTCGAGGGCGACGCGGAGATGATGTGGCATTCACTGGACATGCTGCGCCACCTGCCGGAAGACACGCTGATGTATTGCGGCCACGAATACACCCTGAACAACGGTGAATTCGCCCTGGAGGTGGAACCGGGCAACAAGGAACTGCAACAGCGCGTGGAAGAAGTGCGCGAGCTGTTGCGGCAAGGCAAGCCGACGATACCGGTGAGCATCGGGCTGGAGAAACGGACCAACCCCTTCCTGCGCCCCGAATCACAGGAGATCCGCGACCATGTGCAGATGCACGGGGTAGAGAACTGGCGCGTGTTCGGCAGCCTGCGTGAGCGCAAGGACCGTTTCTGACGATCAGGCACACCAGCCGGACACGGCGAAAGCCCGCCCCATGGGCGGGCTTTTTTCACGGCAGTCTTGTCCGCAACAGGTATTTTGCGCAAACAGCACAGCCATGCGAATGCATGGCCCCTAGGCTCCGGACTCAATTGAGCCACCATGTTACGATTGCAGCTATGCAGATGGCGGCGAGGAAAGTTTTGGCCAGTTTGTCGTAGCGGGTTGCGATACGGCGAAAGTCCTTCAGACGGCAGAATGTGCGCTCCACGAC
>JAJRRZ010000213.1 GCA_024279045.1 Alphaproteobacteria bacterium | reverse complement strand
GCGACACTCCTTGCGCGTGATGTTGTTTTGGTTCTCCCGAGCCGACCAGGTCAAGCCTTGCCAGCCCGCTGCAAGCAGGCCCTTCCTCTCTCCGCTGCCGGTCGATGCGCTGGAGGTGCAAGAGAATCTGACCGGCAGAGGGCAGGGGAGGGGATGGCAAAAACAGGAAAAGAAACACACCGGACGCAGCACATCTTCAGGCCATTCGGATGCAGCCCACCTGAACAGCGACGGACAGCGTCGCTCCTGCCTGGTGGAAGGGGCGGACGGGCCTTCCACAGACCCGCCGCGCGTTTCGCATGCTTCCGCCAGCCTCAGCGGCGCACCGCCGGCACCTCTACCGGCAGGCCGTTGGAGCGCCATTTCACGAACAGCTCCAGGTTCACGTATTCATCCGAACCGGCCTTGTAGGGCTTCGCCCGCACCTGCTTGTTGCAGCCACGAAAACGCCGGTGCATGGATCCCAGTTTCTGCCATTTCAGGCGATACAGCGGAAAAGCCCCGCCAGCGCGCCCTTCCGACAGCAGGTCGGCACGAATGTATTTGCCCGGGTTGTCGATGTGGCAATGCTTGCAGGCCATGTCGAGCTGGCCGCGGCGCTGGAAATAGAAGGCCTTGCCCTTTTCGAAAAACGGCTTGGCCGGGCCGTCTATCTTCACGTTCATCGGCAGATCACGCGACACGTAGCCGATCAGCGCCGTCATGGACAGCAGCTCGTCGCTTTCCCACTTCCACGCCTTGGCCTTCATCTGCTCGGTGCGGCAGCGGTTGATGCGCTGTTCGATGTTGATGAGCTTCTTCGTCTTCGGGTCATATTTCGGATAGGTGGTGTAGGCGCCACGCATTTTCTCCACGTCGCCATGGCAGCTCTGGCAGCTCTTACCTGCCGCGCCTTCCACCTGGCTCCATAGTTTCTGACCGCGCTCCACCCACAGCATGCCTTGGTTCATGAAGTCGTCATCCTGCATGGCTTGGGTTTCCGGGGTGGAGTAGAGATATCCGGACTTCTTGCCATCCACTTCATATTTGCTCTTGGCCTGCGCCTCTGGTGCGCTTGCCATCATCCAGCCCGTGGCGGCCAGCGCCAGTGCACCCGCGCCGAAAATAGCCAGCATTCTCTTTCCGGCAAGGCCGCCCATGCGATGCTTTCTTCCTGGCATTTTGTCCCTCGCTGATACGTTGTTGCGGTTTTTGTTGTTGTTATGCCGTCTGTCGTGGTCTTGTGTGCGTCCCCGGCCAGTTTGCTGTTGTGGCGGCCCTTCCCCAAGCCGGAGACGACAGTCGTGTTACCGTGTTGCAGGATTCCACACTAGCGGACTTACGCAACCTCGATCTTGGCGCTGGCGGTGTAGGTCTCGCCCTTGTCGTCTTTCCAGGTGAAAGTGTATTCACCCGATTCCTGCACCCGGTGTGTAAAGGCGCAATAAGGGTTGGCCGACACGCCCGTATCCCAATTGCCCTTCAGGAAGGTCTTGCCGTTGAACGCGGCCTCGAAGGTGTGAATGATGTTGCGCGGAATGGGTTCACCCGTCTTCTTGTCCTTCGTGGCGCGCTGCATCTTGTGCTTCACCAGCGTCTTGATGGTGATGATTTCGCCTTTCTTTGCCTTCTTCGGCACCTTCACGCGAGCCTTCGACATGATGATATCTCCTTGTATTTCGCTTCGCATTGCCGCTGCATTACGCGGCTGCCGCATAATGCATCCCGGCGCTGTGTCCGTTGATTGCCCTTGCTGGTGATGGCATCAGCCGCCGCAGCCGCCAATGGTAACCTTCACCGTCGTCTTGCCGATGTGGAACGACCCGTCCGACATCTGCGCCAGGGCCCAGACTTCCTGCGTCTTGGCCATGCGGATACGGTTGGATACCCACGCCTTGCCGGAATCTGGCGTGAACTCGAAGCTGCAGATGTGCGCCACCGGGTTCTTCGTGGCAATGATGGTTACGGACTTGCAGTAGTCCTGCTCCGTCATCGGGCTGTCTACCGTTACCTTCAGCGGTACCGTGGCGCCATTCTCGGCGATTTCCGGCATCTCCAGCTTGACCTTGCCTTCCGCCGGCTTTGCGCCCTTGGTCAGCTCGT
>JAJRRZ010000212.1 GCA_024279045.1 Alphaproteobacteria bacterium | reverse complement strand
ACGCCCCTAGGACATCAACCGCCGCATCGACGGCGGCCATTGGGAGGGAGACCTCATGTTCTGCCGCAAAAGCAAGCCCGTGCTGGTGCTCGTCGAGCGCAAGAGCCGCTTCGTCATCATCGCACGCCTGAAGAGCAAGAATGCCGAAGACACAGCCCATACCATCATGAACATCTTCAGCCAGCTAAACGAGCGGTTGCGTCGCTCCATTACCTTTGACAATGGCGCTGAGTTCGCACGCCATACCCTGCTCAAGGAAGCCCTGAACATGGCCACATGGTTCTGCGACGCCTACGCCTCATGGCAGAAGGGAGCGGTCGAGAACATGAACGGCAGGCTGCGACGAGACCTGCCGCGCAAGATCGATCCCGACAAGCTCTCCGACGAAGACCTTCAGGACATCGCCTGGATGCATAATCTCACTCCCCCGCAATCTCAAGCGTGCAGTGCAACAGGGCAATTGCAGCCGAGTTGTTCGGCATCTGGCTTGTTGAGGGTTATGCCACGGGGACTGATGGTTTCACCTGTGGTGGGCAACAGCATCTCGCCTCAGGAAACATGTCCTCACTTCCTCACTCGTCCCGGCGCGTCAGATCAATGAGACGGCTGGGCAGATCGCGCCGTCCGTGCAGGAAATCCACGATGATGATCTGCTCGGAATCATCGATGAACACGATCAGATGCGCCCCGCAACGCGTGAAACGCAGCCCTTCCGGCAGTCTCGGGTCAATGACTTTACGGCAATCCTGCCAAGGGGCCTCGCCCCTGGCGATCGCTTCGCAGCGGTCGATGAGGTCGGCTTCATAGGCCTCGGCCTGTCGCGGGCCAAACGTCTCCAGCGTCCACAGCGCAATATCAACCAGCGCCGCTTCGGCCTGCCGTGTCAGTCGCCATGGCTTGCCTTTCATCGGCGGGACCTGGCCACGCGAAACGCCCGCCGGACGGCATCCTCACCCGAACCTTCGGCGAGATCACCACGCCGGGCCTGTGCAAGGCCCGACTCGAGCCGCGCACGCAAAATGTCGAGCTGCGCTTCCTCGTTTTCCAGTAGCCGCAACCCCGCGCACAGGGCCTCGCTGGCATTCTGGTAGCGCCCCGAGGCAACCAAGCGATCGATCAGCGCGGATTGGCGTTCGGTGAGGACGATGTTTTTCGTGGCCATGGTGCATTCTCCTTCATTGGCAATATATGCCAATTTGCAAGGCGGCTCCACCCCTGCCACACGAACATCAATCATTATTCCACCACCAACCCCGGCAGCGCGGCCCGGCCATGCTGGCGAGCGTTCAGAACTCCGAGGTGGAGTGATGGGTGTTGGCGCTGATCCAGGCGAGCAGGTCGGCCTGGCGGTAGCGGACGCATCTGCCGATTTTCACGAATTTCGGGCCGCGGCCTTCCACGCGCATGCGCTGAAGCGTCTTGTGTGAGACGCGCAATAGCCAGGCGGCTTGTTGGGTGGTCAGCAGAGTGTCCGGCTCGGCGGGCTGGCTAATGGAATTGGCAGGGGCAGCTTTCTTCTCCATCAGACTTGCTCCTTGCATTGGCATGGGCGTGCTATCGCATGGCCGATGCTTGGCCATGGGAGCGCGCGGCGCAACGGCGCGCGGGCAAGCGTGGGCAAGGATGATCCAGCCGTTGCCTGACGAAATTGGGTGCTGCTGGCGTGCGCTGGCTGGTGTTGCGGGGGCTGTTGGTGTGCCTGTGGGGGCGGGATTCTGGTGGTATCTATTTGGTATCTATTGAATTTGGTGAGTAAGGGTGAATTTCATAACTCATTGAAATATTGGCGACCCCGGGAGGATTCGAACCTCCGACCGACGGATTAGAAGTCCGTTGCTCTATCCAGCTGAGCTACGGGGCCCCACGTTGTGGGCTTTGATTTTTGCCGACGTAGAGAGCTTGTTGCGTCCCTAGCCCTTGTCCTCTAGCGCCGCACTTCCGGCCCATGCCCCACGTTGTGGACTTTGGCTTTTACCTGAAAACGCAGAGAACTTGCGGCATTGCTTGCCTGAGCACTCCCACGCCGCCCCCGGCTTGATCGGGCTGAACCTTGTCGGCGGATCAGTGCGTCCAGTTCACCTTGCGGTCATGGCGGAAGTTGTCAGTGTAGGATTTGTACCTGGGCCTTTTGTCATGCTCCGGCAGCACGATGAACGGAATGCCATGCCGCCGAGCATATTCTTCCGCCTGTTCGCGGCTGTCAAAGCGCAGCTTCACCTGCCGTTTCATGTCCGACATCGTCGTCCAGCCCATCAGCGGCTCACGCCCGAAACCTTCCTCCGGCTCGAACTCCAGCAGCCATTGCGCCGTGCCGCCCTCACCGGACTGCATTGCGCTCTTGCCGGGTCTGTAGATGCGCGCCACCATGTCGCTTCTCCTCGCTCGCTACGCTACGGCATTTCCTGGCCAAATTGGTCGGGGCGGCAGGATTCGAACCTGCGACCCCCTGCTCCCAAAGCAGGTGCGCTACCAGACTGCGCTACGCCCCGCGACCTTCCGTGCAGACACATTGCTCGCCTGCACATTCAATACGCATCACGCCGATTGCTGACAAGACTTTTAACCCGGTATTTACGCACGCAACGGTAGGGTTGGCCAAACCTGCATTGCCGCCTGGCAGGGTTTTTCGGGGCCGCATTCACACGGAGCACAACGAGCCCATGCTGTTCAGCAACGTCAACGCCACGGCGCGCAACAATGCTGCCACCGGAAAAGATGCATTTCCCGTCATCCTGTTTGGCCGCTTCATGCGTGCCGACTACAGCGAACATGTCTGCCGCATCAAGGACATCACGCCCCATCATGCCGTCGTGCTCAGTGACGAGCCGGTGGAGGAAGGCGAACACATCGTCGCCTATGTAGATGAAATCGGGCGCCTGGAAGGCAACGCCGCGCGTGTCATGGAAGGCGCATTCGAACTGCACATCACCACCAGCGAAGCCGGACGCGAGCGTCTGGCAGCGAAAATCGACTGGGTAAAGGCCAAGGCCCACGGTGAAGGCGTGGAAAAGCGCCGTTACGAGCGCTACAAGCCGAAGGATTCCAAGTCTTCCATAGAACTTGAAGACGGCCGCAGCTATCCCTGTGAAGTCATCGACATTTCCGTTTCCGGCGCCTCGGTGCGCAGCCACGTGCTGCCGGCCATCGGCACGCCAGTGAAGCTGGGCAAGACGCGCGGACGCGTGGTACGCCATCACGCGGAAGGCTTTGCCATTGAATTCTACCGCCTGCTGCCGGAAGACATCCTGCGCGCACGCATCGGCTGAACGTGGTTGGAAACAGGCTGTTTTTGCGATAAGCACGGCAGCGAGCCGGACAGCTGACCTAGGCTCGCTGTTCGTTGTGTGCGGGCTGCAAGCGCCCGCCTGAAGCGGGGCAAGTCGAATGAACGAAATCGCCGTCGTCATTCTCGCCGCCGGCATGGGCACGCGCATGAAATCGCGCACGCCCAAGGTGCTGCACAAGGTGGCTGGGCGCACCATGCTGGGCCATGTGCTGGCAACCGCCACGGAGCTGAATGCGGCGCGGCTGGTGGTGGTGCACGGCCCCGGCCAGGAAGGCGAAATGGTGGCCGAAGAGGCACACCGGCATACGCCCGGCGCGGCACTGACCGAGCAGACCGAGCGTCTGGGCACCGGCCATGCGGTGATGCAGGCTCTGCCGGCGCTGCAAGGTTTCAGCGGCACCGTGCTGGTGCTTTATGGCGACGTTCCCCTGCTGCGGGCCGAAATCCTGCGCACTCTGCTGGAAAAGGCCACGCGGGCGCCGCTGGCCGTGCTGGGATTCGAGGCCGCCGATCCGGGCAGCTACGGGCGCTTGATCCTCTCCACGGACGGCGAGGGGCTTGAAGCCATCGTCGAGGCGAAAGACGCCACGGAGGAGCAACGGCGAATCACCCTGTGCAACTCCGGCGTCATGGCCGTCGATGCGGATCTGTTACGCGCACTGCTGCCGAAACTCTCCAACGACACCGCCCAGGGCGAATACTACCTGACCGACCTGGTGGCGCTGGCGCGCGCGGCGAACAAGCCTGTAGCGCTGGCCACCTGCGAGGAGGAAGAGGTGCTGGGCGTGGACGACCGGCTGCGCCTGGCGCGGGCGGAACGCATCATGCAGCACCGCCTGCGCGAGCACGCCATGCGCGGCGGAGCCACGCTCACCGACCCGGATACGGTGTTCTTCTCCTTTGATACCGAAATCGGGCGCGATGTGCATATCGGCCCGTTCGTGGTGTTTGGCCCCGGCGTGCGCATCGCCGACGGCGTGATCATTCATGCCCATTGCCACATCGAGGGCGCGCAAGTCGATACAGGCGCACAAGTCGGCCCGTTCGCCCGGTTGCGCCCCGGCGCGGTCATCAGCAGCGGCGCGAAGGTGGGCAATTTTGTCGAAATCAAGAACGCTACCGTGGAGGAAGGCGCGAAGGTCAATCACCTCAGCTACATCGGCGATGCCCGCGTCGGCAGCAATGCCAACATCGGCGCCGGCACCATCACCTGCAACTACGACGGCTTTCTGAAGCACCACACGGACATCGGCGCAGGCGCATTCATCGGCTCCAATAGCGCACTGGTCGCACCGGTCAAGGTCGGCGATGGCGCGTTGGTGGCGGCGGGCAGCACCATCACCCGCGATGTGCCAGCGGATGCGCTGGCCATTGAACGGGCGGAACAGCGCAACATGGAAGGCCACGCGGCGCGTTATCGCGAGCGCAAGAAGGCGGAAAAGGCGCGGCGCGGCAAGTAGTCCGGCGTGGTGAGCCTGACCCACAATGATACCGGGGAGAGAAACACATGTGCGGCATAGTCGGCATTCTGGGGCGCGAGCCAGTAGCGGACCGCCTGGTGGAGGCGCTGCGGCGGCTGGAATACCGCGGCTATGATTCCGCCGGCATTGCCGTGCTGGAAGATGGCACGCTGAAGCGTGTGCGCGCCGCGGGCAAGCTGAACAATCTCACCGCCAGGCTGGCACAGGCGAATTTGCATGCCACCATCGGCATCGGCCACACGCGCTGGGCCACTCATGGCGGGCCGAGCGAGACCAACGCCCACCCGCACATCGCCGGCAATGTCGCCATCGTCCACAATGGCATCATCGAGAACTACGCCGAATTGCGCGATCGCCTCGCCGCGCGCGGCATCACGCCGGAATCGGACACTGACACCGAGATCGTCGCCCACCTCATCAATATCGCCCTGAACGAGGGCATGAAACCGAAGGAAGCCGTGCTGCACGTGCTGGACGAACTGCGCGGCGCTTTCGCCTTCGCCATCATCTTCGCCGGGCACGACAACCTGATGATCGGCGCGCGGCGCGGCTCGCCGCTGGCGGTGGGCCATGGCGAGGGCGAGATGATGCTCGGCTCCGACGCCATCGCCCTGGCCCCGTTCACCAGCCGCATCACCTATCTGGAAGACGGCGACGTGGTGTTTCTCACCCGCGAGGGTTTCGAGATCCTCGACGAGGAGCGCCGCCATGTCATCCGCCCGCTGCAGTTCACCCAGGCCGCTTCCCTGCTGGTGGACAAGGGCGGCTACCGCCATTTCATGGCCAAGGAAATCCACGAACAGCCCGATGTGCTCGGCCACACGCTGGGCGAATATCTAGACTTCGGCACAGGCCGGGTGAAGCTGCCGGACATGCCGGAGGGGCTGGATCTCGCCACGCTTGAGCGCATGACCATCACCGCCTGCGGCACCGCCTTCTATGCCGGCATGGTGGGCAAATACTGGCTGGAGCAGATTGCCCGCCTGCCGGTGGAGATCGACGTCGCCTCGGAGTTCCGCTACCGCGAGGCGCCGCTGAAAGCGGGCGGTCTCTCGCTGGTCATCTCGCAATCGGGCGAAACGGCGGACACCCTCGCCGCGCTGCGCTACTGCAAGGCACAGGGGCAGAAGGTGGCGGCGGTGGTCAACGTGCCGGAGTCCACCATCGCGCGGGAAAGCGACCTGGTGCTGCGCACCTATGCCGGGCCGGAGGTGGGCGTTGCCTCCACCAAGGCCTTCACCTGCCAGCTCATGGTGCTGGCGGCCTTCGCCATTGGCGTGGCACGCGCACGTGGCCATCTGGACGAGGCGCGCGAGCAGGAGCTGGTGCACGCACTGCAACAGGCCCCGCGGCTGGTGGTGCAGGCGCTGGAGCAGGAAGAGCGCATCGCCGCCATCGCCCGCGAACTGGCCCACGCGAAAGACATCCTCTACCTGGGCCGCGGCATCAACTATCCGCTGGCCCTGGAAGGAGCGCTGAAGTTCAAGGAAATCTCCTACATCCACGCCGAGGGCTATGCGGCGGGCGAGCTGAAGCACGGGCCCATCGCGCTGATCGACGAGAATGTACCCGTGGTGGTCATCGCCCCGCGCGATGCACTGTTCGAGAAGACAGTCTCCAACATGGAGGAGGTGCGCGCCCGTGGCGCGAAGATCGTGCTGATCACCGACGAGGCCGGCGCGGCGGAGCACGGCGCGAAGGCATTCCAGACCATCACCGTGCCGGCGGCGGATACCTTCATCTCACCGCTGCTCTATGCAATTCCGGTGCAGTTGCTGGCCTACCATGCCGCGGTATTCCTCGGCACCGATGTCGATCAGCCGCGCAACCTCGCCAAATCCGTTACCGTGGAATGACCCCCGCGCCAACAGGCAGCCAGCGCATCACTTGAATCATTTTCACGAAAAATACAGAAAGAGGCAACTAATCAGCTAGTTGCGACAACATCCCGATTCACCTTAAAAAGCCGCTGCAACGCCGCCTCCACAAACTGCCGCCGGTCGAGGTTCAGCACCTCCCGCGCCGCCATGCGCCGTTCCACATCTTCCAGCACATCTACCCAGCGCGCCGCCCTCGCCGCATCACCAGCCCGCGCCGCTTCCTGCATCCGCTGCCGCGCCCAACCTTGCAACAGTTCCGTGAACAGCAACAGGTCATCCCGCGCCTGTGCCGGAGCCAACGCCTGCGCCACCTGCGCCGAAGCCTTCGCCAGCGCCCGCGCCTCGCCAGCCTCCAGCGCCGCGCGCGCCTGCTCCCACAGCCCCAGCGCCTTGCTCGCCGCCAGGTCCAACGCCCGCCCCGGCGCACCGCCGCTCATCGCCACCGCCGCATCCAGCGCCTGCGATGACGCCTCTTCCAGCCAAGAATGCCCGGCCAGCACCTCGCGCACTTCCCGCGCCGCCAGCGGCTGCAACGGCAAGTGCACACAGCGCGAGCGAATGGTCGGCAGCAAGCGCCCCGGCGCATGCGACACCAGCAGGAAATGCGTGCGCGGTGGCGGCTCCTCCAACAGCTTCAGGATGGCATTGGCCGTCGAGGCATTCATCTCGTCCGCCGCATCGACAATCACCACCCGCCGCCCACCGCTGGCCGATTTCAACGACAGGAAGTGTCCCAGCGCCCGGGCATCTTCCACCGCGATGCGCGCCCGCAGCCGTCCGCCGGGCTTGTCGCGCGTGCGCCGCAACAGGAAGAAATCCGCATGCGCCAGCCCCGCCATCTGCTGAAAGACCGGATGCTCCGCCGCCACCCCTGCGGCGGGCGCATCGGCCAACGCCACACCGGGACAGGCCAGCAGCAGCCGCGCCATGTGCCAGGCAAATGTCGCCTTGCCCACCCCCGCCGGGCCAGAGACAAGCCACGCATGGTGCGCCCGCCCACTACTGAAGGCCCGCAGCATCTCTTCCTTTGCTGCCTGATGCCCCACCAGCCGCGCCTGCTGGCCAGGTAGCAGAATGCGCGCCTCCGCCCTGTCATCCGCCGCGCTCATGCCACCGGCCCACCTTCACCACCATCATCCCCAGCACCCGCCGCCCGTTCCAGCAATGGCGCCACCGCCGCCCACACATCCGCCGCCACCTCCTCTTCTCCGCGCGCCGCGTCTATCACCACGCAACGCTGCGGATTCTCCTCGGCAATGCGCAGAAACGCCTCGCGCAACCGCTGATGAAATGCCAGCCCGAAGCGCTCGAAGCGATCTTCCGCCCCCTGCCCCGCGCCACCGGCACCCGCGCCCGTGCTCGTGCCAGCACCAGCGCCCGCGCTGCGTTCCCGCGTGCGCGCCAGCCCCTCCGCCGGGTCGATGTCCATGATGATCGTGCAATCGGGCACGGTATCGCCCACCACCTCGCGCTCCAGCGCCGCCACCAGCTCCAGCGGACAATCCCCTGCATAGGCCTGATAGGCACGGGTGGAATCCATGAACCGGTCGGAAATCACCACCTTGCCCGCCGCCAGCGCCGGGCGGATGACACGCCTGAGATGATCATCCCGCGCCGCATGGTTCAACAGCGCCTCCGCCGTGGAAGACAATGCCTCCGGCGCTCCGTTCACCAGCAATGCACGAATGCGCTCGGCCATCTCCGTGCCACCCGGCTCACGGGTTCGCACCACCTCGCGCCCCAACGCTGCGATGCGCCGCGCCAGCCGCGCCGCCTGCGTGGATTTGCCGCCGCCCTCTCCGCCCTCGAAAGTGATGAAAAGCCCCGCCACCCGCCTGCCCTCGTGTTACGCCAGCCAATGAGCAAGCAGCCCGTCAGCCACCGAACACCCACGCCTTCAGCGTATCCGCCGCGCGTCCCCACATGCTGTCGTCCCCGGCCACCGCCGCTCCGGTCTGCAGCGGAAAACGCGCCACCGTGCGCTTGTCCACCACCACATGCAACGTGCCGACACGCTTGTCTGCCGCCACCGGCGCCACCAGCGGCGATTTCATCTTCGCCACCAGCTTCGCCCGCTTGCGCTCCGCGTCGGTCATGCGCACGATGATGTCTTCCGCCGCCACCAGCGGCACGAAATCCTTCCCGCCGCCCCAGACACGCACCCGCGTTACCTCTTCCCCGGCGCGATACAGCCGCACCGGACGGAACTGGCGGAAGCCCCAGTCGAGGATCTTGCGCGCCTCCTCGCCGCGCTGGCGCTTCGAGCGCAACCCCGTGATCACCGCGATCAGCCGCCGTCCGTCGCGCTTCGCCGAGGCCACCAGCGAATAGCCCGCGGCTTTCGTGTATCCGGTCTTCACCCCGTCCGCCCCCGGATACCTGCCCAGCAATGGGTTACGGTTGCGCTGGCGGATATTGTTCCAGGTGAATTCGCGCTGCGAATAGAGCTTGTAGTAGTCCGGAAAATTGCGCATCAGATAACGTGCCGCCAGCGCCAGCTCCCGCGCTGTCATGCGATGATCAGGGTGCGGCAGGCCCGTGGCGTTGACAAATCGAGATTTCGTCAGGCCCATCTTGCGCGCATACTTGTTCAGCATCTGCGCATAGGCCTCTTCCGACCCGGCAATCCCCTCGGCAATGGCAATCGCCGCATCATTGGCCGAAACGATCACCACCCCGCGGATAAGGTCGATGAGCTTGATGCGCTCGCCCGGCTTGGCATACATCGTCGAACCGCCCGACGGCGCACCGCCGCGCTTCCATGCATCGGTGGACACCTCGAACTCGTCCGTTTCCGCCAGTTTGCCCTTCTTCAGCAGGTCGAACACCAGCAGCAGGGTAACGATCTTGCTCATGCTGGCCGGGGGTATCAGCACATCCGCCTGTTTTTCGTAAAACACCTGCCCCGATTCCGCATCCAGCAGAATGGCGTTGCGCGCCTTCGTCTGAAACGACACCGCCCATGCCGCGCCAGGCATCACCAGCACCAGCAGCAGCACCGCCACAACCGCCACAAGGCGCTCATGCACCAATTTGATCGCAAACCCTGATCGCCGCGACATCCCTGCCCCCGTCGGATCACAACGTAATGCATTGCAAGGAGAACCCCGTAATATATCGCAAGGAGAAATGTATATGGCCACAACAACAACGGCAACGGCCAACATCACACACTGGAAAACCTGTGGCCAATACGCAAGCCTCACGCCGCCAGCAACCGCACCCGTTGCTCGCCCAGCACCTGCCGCGCCGCATCCGCCAGCCGCTTATCCAGTGTCGCCAGCGGTGCATTGCGGGCCCGCGCCAGAGCCAGCGCCAGTGCCGCCGGTAGCGGCAATGCATGCGCCCCCGCCAGCTCCATCGCCGCGCCCGCCAGCGGCGCATCCGCCGCCAGCACCTGCAGCAGTGGTGGCAGCAGCCGCGCCAGCGCACCAGCGTCTTCCACCGCCATGTGCCCCAGCCTCGCCAGCCGGCGCGCCCCTTCCAGCGCTTCCGTCAACGCCGCTTGCGGCGCGGCCAGGTCCACATCTTCTTCCAGCAGCGCCGCCACCGCGCCGGAAGCCGGAGTCTGCACCGCCAGCGCCAGCAACACCGTACCATCCACAACCAGCATCAGCTCCGCTTCCTCCCCAGCACATCAAGCAGATCGAAAGCAGCCGCTCGTTCTGTGCGCGCACGCATCTGCGCCAGCTCGCCCGCCAGCATCGCGCGCTCCTCCGCCAGCGACGCGGCCAGCACCATGGCGGCTTCTTCCGCCATCTTGCGCCCATGCCGCGCCGCGCGCGATTCCAGCAGCCGCCGCGCCCCCGGCGGCAGCTTTGCCAGGTCAAAACTCCCGGCCAGCCCCTTGTCCAGCACGGAACCGCCTGCCGCCTGCGCCCGCCGCGGTGCTGCACTGGCCTGCGTGGCCATCTGCCTCGCCGATGCGGCGGCCTTTGCCTCACCCGGCGCAGCCACCGGTTCACCAGCCACCCGCACGAAGGTTACCTTGCGCCCGCGCAAGTCCACATCGCGCGTTTCCCATCCGGCATCCAGCCAGCCCTTGACCTGCGACTGCTGCTTGGCCGAGTTGGCCCACCACGACGCATACTTGTAGGCCGACTCCGGCAGCGAAAAGCCCAGCACTTCTTCCAGTTCACTGAAACGCAACGTGATATGTGGCTGCTCCTGCTCGCGCAGGAATCTGGTCAATGGCGCATACTTGCCCATGGCCCACCCCTGATATTGTAGTATATGCTTACGCGTATATCAAAAACTGCATTCCGGCAAGCATGGCCAGCCCCTCCAATGACCAGGCCCCTCGATCAACACCTGCTGCACAACATCCGCCGCGCCCTGTCCCCGCGCCGTCTGCCCGAGCCCCTTGCTTCCGCCGACGCCACAGCCCTGCCCGCCATGCCCGGTGCATATCTCTTGCTGCTGCGGCTGGACAATCCTCTGCCGCTGCGCGGACGCTTCGCCAGACAGACCCTGCCCGCCGGACACTACGTCTACGCCGGCAGCGCCCGCGGCCCAGGCGGTCTGCGCGCGCGGCTGACGCGTCATTTCAGGCGTGAAAAAAAGCTGCGCTGGCACATCGACCAGCTCACCACCCGCGCCGCCGGACTGTGCGCCCTGCCCTTCCCCGATGATGATACTGGTGAAAGCGCCCGCCCCACAAGCGAATGCCATCTTGCAGCGGCATTGATGAAAAACCCCGCCTTCGGCATTCCTCTGCCCGGCTTCGGCAGCAGCGACTGCGCCACCTGCCCCGCCCACCTGCTGCGCTGGACGGGGTAAGACACCCTGGTTGCCTACTTGCTGGCAGATTACTGGAGCAGCGGACGAATGGCAGCCTGCGCCAACTGCACCACGGGCTGCGGCCACACCACGTAGGCCAGCGCAAACAGCACCGACAGCGCCGCCACCATCTTCAGCTCGAACGGCATCTCGGCCACCTCGCCCTTCGGCTCGTCGAAATATATCACCTTGATGATGCGCAGGTAATAGGCTGCCGCCACCACCGAGGACAGCACGCCGACAATCGCCAGCCCCACCAGATCGGCACGAATAGCCGCCAGCAGCACGAAATACTTGGCGAAGAAACCGGCCAGCGGCGGAATGCCCGCCAGCGCGAACAGCGCCACCGCCAGCGTGAAGGCCATGCCTGGATTGGTGCTGGCCAGCCCGGCATAGTCGTCGATATCCTCCACCGCGCGCCCCTCGCGCCGCATGGCGATGACCACCGCGAACGCGCCGATGTTCAGCAGCAGATAGACGATCAGGTAGAACACCGTCGCGCGCAAGCCCTCCGGCCCGCCCGCCGCCAAGCCAATCAGCGCAAAGCCCATGTGGCCGATGGACGAATAGGCCAGCAGCCGCTTGATGTTGTTCTGCGCCAACCCGGCAAACGCCGCCAGCAGCATCGAGGCGATGGACATGAACACCACCACCTGCCGCCACTGCTCCGACACCGCCGGAAACGCCTCGTAGAGCACGCGCATGATCACCGTCATCGCCGCGATCTTCGGCGCCGCGGCAAAGAAGGCGGTTACCGGCGTCGGCGCGCCCTCATACACATCCGGCGTCCACATGTGAAACGGCACCGCCGAAATCTTGAACGCCAGCCCCGCCAGCACGAACACCAGCCCGACGGTCAGCCCGATATTGCCCCCGCCCTTCAGCGCCTCGGCAATGGCCGTGAAGCTGGTCGCCCCGGAAAACCCGTAAACGAGCGACGCACCATACAGCATCAGCCCCGAAGCCAGCGCACCGAGTACGAAATACTTCATGCCCGCTTCCGACGAGCGCACCGACTCGCGGTTCATCGCCGCCAGCACATACAGCGCCAGCGATTGCAGCTCCAGCCCCAGATACAGCGCGATCAGCCCGTTGGCCGAGATCATCGCCATCATGCCCAGCGCCGAGAGCAGCATCAGTATCGGATATTCGAACCGCGCGATCTTCTCCTGCTTCAGGAAGTTCACCGACATGACGATGGCCACCGCGGTGGCGAACAGCACCAGCAGCTTCATCACCTTTGCCAGGGCATCCACCACGAACACCCCGCCGAAAGCCTCTCCCGGCTCGCCGGTCATCAGCACCAGAACCGCCACCACCGCCAGTCCCAGCACCGCCAGTGTGTTTACCACCTCGTCCACGCGGTTGCGCAGGAACACGCCCAGCATCAGCAGCGCCATGCTGATCACCGCCAAGGCGATTTCCGGCAATGCCGGTGCGAATGTGCTCCACATGCTCATGCCGTTGTGTTCCATCCCGTCTGTCTGT
>JAJRRZ010000011.1 GCA_024279045.1 Alphaproteobacteria bacterium | reverse complement strand
TTTCTTAGTTGCGGTTGGGCCGCGATTTCTGATCTGCTAAAATTGGTGCAATCACGCAGAGCAAGCTGGCCAAGTTGCGGTTGGGCCGCGATTTCTGATCTGCTAAAATCGTTCCAGCATCTGCCTGCGCCCGCCTGACGTTGCGGTTGGGCCGCGATTTCTGATCTGCTAAAATAGCGCGCCATGAGCTCCGTCGCCTTGTGGTGTTGCGGTTGGGCCGCGATTTCTGATCTGCTAAAATTGTGGCGCGGGGAGACGGGGCTGCCGGTGGGTTGCGGTTGGGCCGCGATTTCTGATCTGCTAAAATCCATCCCCCCCCGTTCCACCGCGATGCGCTGTTGCGGTTGGGCCGCGATTTCTGATCTGCTAAAATCGCCTCGCGCGCGCCGGCATAGCCGAATATGTTGCGGTTGGGCCGCGATTTCTGATCTGCTAAAATTAGAAACAATCAAGGCCATTCCTGCCTTTTGTTGCGGTTGGGCCGCGATTTCTGATCTGCTAAAATGCTATGTGCGCGGGCGGCCAGTCTATGAGTGTTGCGGTTGGGCCGCGATTTCTGATCTGCTAAAATGCTCCGCCGCTCAAACCCTTGAATCCAAAGGGGTTTGAGCGGCATTTTCTTGCTGAAAAACGACGCAAAAACTCAGAAAAGCGCCAGCTGGTTCGGACTTTTTCGCGAATCACCACGCGCCTTGCCCCTGTAAATGCGGATATTTTCATATTGCTTGTCGGTGAAGGCCAGTATCTGCACATGGCCATGCGAGGGCAGATTCTGTTCGATGGCGCGCACGTGAGCTTCATACTGTTCCTTGCCTTTGCAGAACCGAAGATAAATGGAAAACTGGTTCATTTCAAATCCGCGATCCAGCAGGAACTGGCGGAATTTGGTAGCCTCTCGCTGAGCCTGCCGCGAATGAACAGGCAGGTCGAACATGACCATGATCCACATCAGCCTGTATCCACTCAAAAAGGACACCGGAGCATTTTTTCGGCTCATGCCTACAGCTCCTTCAGCTCCAGTGCGCGCGGAATATCAGGCAATGCCAGAGAGGCCTTGCCTGCCACGAAGCTGGCTGCCAGCGATTGCGCCAGCAACTGCGCACATCGGGAAACGGGCTTGCGTTCCCCATCCATCAACAAATCGAAAGACAGAATACGCACCAGGCGCTCGCGCACCTGCGCGTCCATTTCCCTGTGCCCCTCTTCATGCCAAAGCTGCCGGGCGGTGAAATCCACCAGGGGGCGAAAAGGTTCCATGAGATCATCCGCCAGGGAAAAGGCATTGAACTGATTGTGATGATGCAGGCCGATAGTGGGATGCAGCCCGGCAGCCACGACAGCACGCATGACTGCCGAGCGCATGACCGTATAGCCGTAATTCAGGAAGGCATTGGCTCCGCCGGCGTATCGGTCGCGCCGGAAGCTTTCCCCCATCACCAGGGGCCAGTAGCGCCGAGCGGCCTGGGCCTCGATGTTGTCCGGATCGCCCGAGCGCACGCGGCGGGCCAGCAGGTCGAATGGAGCTGCTTCCTGCCCCAGCGCGGCCACCACGGCGCCCTGCATGCGCACCTTGGCGCGCACGATGAGCTGCCACAGGCGTTTGCGCATGGGCTTGCTGGCCCGCCATTGCGCACGCATGCGCGCACCCTGTGCATGATGGCCAGCCAAAGGCCACATGATGGCATGAGGCTGATGATTGGCCGCGCACAACACCAGCAAGGCGCCTCGCTCGGAAAGGCGGCTGGCAAGGTTGGCGGAGAAGGTGGCGCCATGACCGTGCACAATGACGGCGGTAATGTCATCAAGCGGCACGCGACCCAGTTCCTCGCCTTTGTGCGAAACCTTCATGAATCCTCGCACAACGGAGAGGTGCACGCCATTTGTGGTGATGTCCACAATTCGTGCCATGGCGCACTGCAATTCACCATCGCGAGCGTTGCACACGCAATGATTGCAGTGTGGCGCAAAATGCCGAATCAGTCAAATGGGCCCGGGTCGCGCACCTGACCGATCTCGTCTACGTGGACAAGGCGGAATTTGATGCCACGCAGGGCATTGGCGCTCTTTTTTACAAATTTCATTTGCCCGGCACGAACACGGGCATCCACGTTGGCCTCGTTGTGGGGACACAGATAGATGTTTCCTGATTGGTCGAATTTCTGCACACGCCCAATGACATGTTGACCATCGATTTCGTACGCGCACATGTCATTCCTGAAAATGCGCATGAGGCGGCGGGCGGCAGGATGCGGTTTGCGCTGCTCGAAATTGCGCCAGGTTTCGGGCTGGTGCGCATCGAACATGGAAATGACCACCGCCGCCCATTTGCCATTGGGCAGTTCCCACACCTCGAAGCAATAGTTGGCATCACCCTTGTAGCCCTTGTAGGGCTTGCCCGTGCGCCGATCGCGAATGGGAATGGTACTGAGCGCCTCGATGATGCGCACACGGCGCAGGCCATGGAAGGGGTTGCGCTTGCCGTTGATCTTTTCCTTGCTTGCAAAGGTTATCAGGGCCTGCTGAAAATCCTTGCCACTCAAGTCGCGCGTTTCTTCCCACAGAAGCTCGCGCAGTTGCTCGTCGCATATCTTGTGGATGTCGGCTGGCTTCTTCAGGCTCTCCAGCGGCACGCGATGCACCACCAGCGGGTGGCCTTTTTCGTTGGTCTCGCCTGTAAGGCCGTAGGCTGTATCGTTGTGCAGTTGTGCGGCGGTCTGGTCGCGGCCCAGCGCGCGCAGACGGAAATCAATACTCTTGCGCCGCGGGCGATGGCTGACCACCATGCGTTGCAGGATGTCGATCAGCTCCTGGCGGAAGCCTTCCCATGGCTGTTCCGGCACCGATTGCCAAACGAAATCCTCCAGCCCCTGCTGCTCCATCTGCCCGGCGGCACGGGAGATACGGTTGATCAGGCCGCGGTCTGCAAGGCCGATGACCGCCGCGTCGATGGCATGGTGGCGGTGATCCTGCCGGTTCTTAGGCTTGTCGGTGTCATACTGATTGTGATCGTGCAGCAAGCTGTTCAGCCCCCAGCGGCGGCGCAGCATTTCCGTCAGCCGCCCTGGCGTTACCCATACGGGAGCTTCGCTCAGCCGCACCGGATACAGCGCCGCCAGATACAGCCGAGCCATGCGCGAGAGATATTGTGTTTCCATGAGCTGACGGGCGAGGAAGCCGCCATCGTCCTGGAAGCGCTCCATGGCATCGGGCAGGAAACGCCAGCGCTTGTTGGCTGGCAGGCGCTGGGCACGGGCAAGGATGTCTTCCCATTGGGGAGTTTCGCCCCAGGCCTCCCACGGGGAACGGTTGCGCTTGCGGCGGTTGGCCTCGCGCAGGCAGACGATCTTGTTGGCGGGGCTGTCATCCAGCGTGCGCGAATAGGGCAGGATATGGTCGATATCCACTTCGCCAGAGAACAGCATTCGGATGCCGATGGGCTTGCCGGTATAGACGCAGGTGCGGATATCTCCCTCGCCAGACAGCTCTTCCCAAAGGCGCAGCATCAGCCGGTTGCGGCCATTGTCCTCGATGCCCAGTTCTTCCAGGCGCTGCGAGCGGGCTTGTGCGGCGCGGGTGTTTTCCGCCAGCCGCTTGTTGTAGGCCTGTTTCTGTTGCTCGCTCATTTTCAGCTCACGGGCCAGCTCGATGATGATCTCGGCAGGCTTGCCATGGCGGCGGATGAGCGCATTCAGCACGCGCCGGAGCTGGTTCAGGCCTATGTGCACGGTGGGATTGGTGATGCGCCCCACGCGGATTTCCTCGGGATCATCCGGATTGCCGGTGCCGGGAGGGATGTGCTGTTGCAGAATATGCCCGTAATAGGGCAGTTCGTCGAAAACCTCACCAGTGGCGAATTCCGAATGTGAGTTGAACCCTGCGCGCTTCACCGCTTCGGAATAAGGGATCACGTCCGCCTTAAGTTCGTCGAGAATACGCCGCGAGGCAGTGAAGCCAAGCCGGCCAAAGCCTTTCGGCAATGAAACCTTCTCGTCGATGTGGGCAACCTGCTCGTCGCCGAGGCCATGTTCGTCCTTCAACCAGGCACGCAGGCGTTCCGGGTTTTCCTCGTTCAGCAGGCGTTGCACGATGCGCCATTGTTCATCCAGCCCGAAGCCGCTCCAGCGCGCGCCAAAAGCCTGTTTGTGGCTCAATTGGGCGTGCACCTCATTGCCGGGAATGTCCTTGCGGGTTTCGCTTTCCTTGTTGAAACGTGCCCCGGCAGGCAGCTTCAGCAACTTGCGCAGCGCGCTGAAGGTCTTCTTGCGTGCGCCACGCAGGGCCAGGATCAGCTTGTCGCGCTCTTCCAGGGTCAGGGGACGCTTGTGGCCATTCGGTTCGATGATGGTCAGGTGGTTGACCTCCTGATACAGCCGCAGCTCCTGAAAGAGGGGATGCGCCTTCGCCAGGCGTTCTTCTTCCGGCACATACAGGCAGCGCCCGACGCGCGGCGGCTTCAGCGGACGTTGGCCGAAGATGATGCGGCGCAGGCGTTCGCGCAAGTCGTCGCCCAACACATCCGGATGATATGCGGATTGTGCTTGCCACACCTTGTCGAACTCTTCCTCCAGCAACTTGCGGGAGGGATAGAAGTCATAACCTTCGCCCCTGGCCTTTTCACCGGTTTCAGGGCGCAGACGAGTGCGCGTGCCAAGGCCGGCCTGCAGGCGCTTGTGAAGAAACTCGCCATAGGTGCGCGCGCTTTCGGCCAGCATGGCCTGTTCCAGCCGGGCGATGCCGGTCCTGATCTTGCCGGCTTCGTTGTCGCGTGCGTCGGTCTTGCGGTTGGACTTGAAGCCGCGGCGCTGGTTGAGATGGAACAGGGCGCGGCCCAGATGATGCAAGGGGAGTTTTTCATCCAGCGCCCGCACGCGCAGATCGTAGGGATCGAGCTTTTCCAGGGCCTTGCGCGAGGCTTCGTCGCGAGGCATCAGCCCGGCGCGGATCAGGGTATTCATCAAGGCCTTGCGACGGTTGATGTAACGATCGCGTCGGCGGCGCATGCCACGCGCCAGCCGTCTGTCTTCAGCCAGGGACTTGCCGCTTTGCGGGTCGCGCCCATCGGCAAAGATGCGCACGCCGCCCTCAATCGAACGAAAAGGGTTGCCATCGGCATCCAGCTCATAGGTCCACCAGCCAAGGGAATTGGCACCGAGATCGAATGCTACGCGGTATTTCATGTGTCTAAGGCTTCCTAGGGCGCTCTCTTGTTGACATACGATATATTGTAGCATACCGTTCTTGATGCCACAAGCAGCCCCCCTAGCCCAATCCAGCCAGATTCCAACCTGGCGGACGTCAGGCTGCTTGTGATAGCGGAAATGGGTCCACACCATTTCCGCGTCTCATAGGTAACCTGCTTTCGAGTGGAAAGCAAGGCTTCCTAGTTGCGGTTGGATCGTGATTATGATACGTTGCTTGTGCAGATCAGAAATGGCGGTCCAGCCGTTAACAAGTAGCTTGGACTGCAACAGTTCAGGGGAGAGGCTCCGGCCTCTCCTCTTTTTTGTTATTGGGGCTGTCCTGGATAACCCGGCATGAGGGGTTATGATGGGCAGCGTGCGCGGGAATCATCCAAGCCAATCCAAGCAGGCTCGATTGATTGAGCATATCATTGCCGGCGCCGCTATCAGAACGGCAGTGCGGCGGGCGGGTGTTCAGAACTTCGAGGTGGCTTGGTGGATGTTTGGTGGGTATTGATGGTGATCCAGGTGAGCAGGTTGCGCTGGCGGTAGCGGACGCATCTACCGAGTTTCACGAAGCGGGGGCCGCGGTCTTCCACGCGCATGCGCTCAAGCGTCTTGCGCGAGATGCGCAATAGCCAGGCGGCCTGTTGGGTGGTGAGCAGGGGTTCCGGCGCGGTGTGCTGGCACAACAACATTTTTGACCAGGCTCAGGCCCCATGAATTTGCAAGGCGTTGCGCCATCACGACGCAAAGCCTTGCAAGTTCCAATGTGTCGAGCGGGGCATTTTCCTGTTCATACATTGCTTTGTGAATGATTCACGTTCGCCCCTGCATTCCTGTTGCTACCGAAACCTGATCCGCGCGCCTGGATTCTCAGGCTCGGGCGTGCAGTCCCGCCGCCGTGGCGGCTGCGGGAATCATCAGGTCCACGCCATCGCGGGCAGCGGCCTCGTGCAGCTTGTCCAGTTCCGCGCGTGCCTCTTCCACGCGTTGCACGGCCACTTCCAGCTGTTTTTCCAGATCCTCGATGGAACGGCCCAGGTTGGCGTGGCGCTTGCGCATCTCCTTTGCCGCCAGAGGATAACGCACATCGTTCGGATCGGTGATGCCGGCGCGCTCTTCCTCATAGCCGATGGCGGTTTCCAGTTCTTCGCGCTTGCGCCGAAAATCGGCAATCATCAGCTCGATGTCGCCCACCTGGCGACGTGTCTCTTCCAGCTGAAAGGCCTGCAGGCGCAGCCGCGCCTCCCACTCTCTGTGACGAATGGACACGGTTCGATACTCCCTACACACATACACACACAAACACGGCATGGCGCTTTGCGCATTGCGGGCAACCACCCCCTTCACTCACCGGCGGCAGGCTCGGCCGGCAGGATCTTTTGACGGACTCGCCACCTTCGAATAGCCTAACCGGGGCAAGGGTGATTCGTTTCTGCAGTGGTGGCGCCACCGCGAGGGCCTTGCCGTTGGCTGCCCATTGAACGGCATCAGCCTTAAGGCCCGGTAAATGCGCCCAGGCCGGGCCATGCCGGCGCAAGGATGAGTGCATGCACCAGGCTTAGGCTTCGGTTAACCATTTTCGTTTAGGTTGCCGATGTCATGAATGATCATCCGTTTGCCGCCCGGCGAATTTGCGGCTGAAAGCGCCGCCCGCCAGCGGGTGCGACCGGCGCACCGGCAGCCGCTTTTGGGGGATTACAGGGGAATTTTCGACATGCGCGTTCTGCTGATTGAAGACGATCCGGCCACCGCCCAGAGCATCGAGCTGATGCTGAAGTCGGAAGGGTTCAATGTCTATACCACCGACCTCGGCGAGGAAGGCATCGACCTGGTGAAGGTCTATGACAATTATTACGACATCATCCTGCTGGACCTGAACCTGCCGGACATGAGCGGCTTCGATGTGCTGAAAGCGCTGCGCCTGAGCAAGAAGGAAGTGCCGGTGCTCATCCTGTCGGGCCTGTCGGACACCGAGCACAAGGTGCAAGGGCTGGTGGACGGCGCCGATGACTACATGACCAAGCCATTCCACAAGGATGAGCTGATTGCCCGAATCCGCGCCATCGTGCGCCGTTCGAAGGGGCATGCGCAGTCGGTGATCCAGACCGGAGACCTGGAAGTGAACCTGGACACCAAGACTGTTGCCGTGGCGGGGCAACGCGTGCACCTGACGGGCAAGGAATACCAGATGCTGGAGCTGCTGTCTTTGCGCAAGGGCACGACGCTGACGAAGGAGATGTTCCTGAACTATCTCTACAACGGCATCGACGAGCCGGAGCTGAAGATCATCGACGTGTTCATCTGCAAGCTGCGCAAGAAGCTGAAGCAGGCCAGTGGTGGCAAGGACTATATCGAAACTGTCTGGGGCCGCGGCTACATGCTGAAGGATATCGAGCCGGAAGAAGAACAAGCGGCCTGATCAGGCACCAACTCTTCCCAGGCTCAGGCTCCATGAATCCGCATGGCATCTGCGCCACTTGCATTGCCAGAACATCCCCGGTGTGCGTGCCGCCCACCGGGTTTTTTGTGTGTTCCGAGGCCTGTGCGCCATCTCGCATGGCGGCAACAATCACCTGCGAGGTGGGCGATCATCATCCTGGGTGTTGCGAAGGACAGAAATTTACCCTTTTTTTCCTGCAAACTTTAACAAGGCGCGAAAATCTGCTGTGGTGTGCCCAAACGGGCATTGCGGCAGCAGCCGGCGCAAAGCGCGCCGGGTGAAAGTTGTGCAGCGCTGCAATGGCTTCAGAGGCCGCCAACAGGGGGTGTCAGATGATTTTTCGCAAGAACAAGCCGGAAAACATGTCGCCACAGGCGCACGCGCAACCCGAGCAGCCGCCGGCGGCGGAGCAGCCCGTGCCGGATGTGGCCGAACAGCATGCCTCGCCCATGCCCATGGAGCAGCCAGCCAGCATGGCACATGGCAATACCTCGGTGCTGACCTCCGATGTGGTGATGGAAGGCAACCTGCTGACCAGTGGCGAGCTGCACCTGGACGGCACCGTTCATGGCGCGGTGCAGGCCTCGCGCGTGATCATCGATGTCAACGGTGCGGTCAATGGCCAGGTGGTGGCGCAGGAAATTGTCGTGCGTGGGCGCGCCATCGGCCCCATCTGTGGCGTGCGCATCGAGCTGGCTCCGGGCGCGCAGGTGCAGGGTGATGTCATCAGCCAGAGCATCGTGGTGCAGGATGGCGCCTTCATCGACGGGCAGATCCGTCATTCGGAGGATCCGCTGGGCGAATGGCAGCAGATGTGGCACGATGCCGAAGCTGACGCACAGGAAGCCGTGCCTTTGCAATATGACATGTCCGCTGAAGAGGTGGCCGAGGACATGACCTCGCATGGCGAAGAGCCGGAGCAGGCGGCCAGCGCGGAGGAACCCTCCGCTCCCTATCTGCGTCAGGCTACCGAGGGATCCGAATCCGGAACCGGAGAGGAAGATTCCCCGGTGGAGGCGGATGCCGGCGAAAAGAGCAACAACGAGGCCAACAACGAGGTCAACAAAGAGGCCAACGACAAGCCCAGGGCCGACGTCTGAGTGCGCATTCTTGTCATGCGCCCGGCCCTTGCTCCGCGATCGATGCCGTGATCCGCTCACCAGTGGCATGGAAATTCGCCGCGACGGGGCCTATACTGCCCCGCATGAACACGAATGCCGCCATTGAGCACGACATTGTCGCCGATGCCACTGCCCTGCTGCAGGGCCTGCCCCGCGCGCGGCTGGAGAAGATGCATGCGGCGGGCATGACTATCCTGGAATGCTACCGACTGCTGGAGAAGGCCGGGGCCAACGTGGTTGGCCAGTGCCTGGCGCATCAGGGCACGTTCTACGAGCTGGAGCACTATCCACGCGGCGATGTGTTCGACGAGGAGTTCGGCGCACAATACTATTATCACGCCCACCGGCCCGATCTGGGCGAACATGGGCATTTTCACTGCTTCATTCGTCGTGAAGGCATGCCGGTAGGCGTGCATCCGGTGGATATGCCGCCGGATACGCCGCGTCCGCCGGAAGAAGAAGCCGTGTGCCACCTGGTGGCCATCTCCATGGATCGCATGGGCTACCCTACCCATCTGTTCACCACTAACCGCTGGGTTACCAACGAGAGCTTCTATCGCGCCGAGGATGCCCTGCGCATGGTGGACCTCTTCCGGGTGGAGCATGTCTATCCGTGCCTGGCGACCAACCGCTGGATCAGCGCCATGCTGCAACTGTTCTGGCCACAGATCCGTCTGTTGCTGGAGGAGCGCGATGTCGTCGTCGAGCGCTGGCGGCGGGCACACCCCGAGCGCAACGTCTACGAGGATCGCGAGCTGGAGATCACCTCGCGCATGCCCATCGACGTGGATGCGCAGATCGAACTGGTGGAAGCCGCCTTGCGTGGTGCATAAGCCACCGCCGCAGCGTGGTATTTCGTTCTCACCACAGCGTGATGCCCCGTGAGGCGAGCGTGATGCGACGCGAGGGTGTGGACTGGTAGGCTCCTTGCGTGGAACCCTGCTCCCTGCATCACCCCCAAGGAAGGAACCTGTCATTACACATCTGCCCCCTACCCTGCGCGCTAGCGCCATGCCGCTGGCCATTGGCCTTGGTCTGACCGCGGGCCTAGGCGGCGTGGCGCTGGCCAATCCATGCGCCTCGAAACGCCCCACCACGATAATGAAGAAATCACCCTGCAACCCCTGTGCTGGCCACCGGCCAGCCACAATGAAGGCCGGTCCGTGCAATCCGTGCAAGGCAAAGCGCCCCGGCAAGGCGGCCAACCCGTGCAACCCGTGCGCGGCGAAACAGCCCATGAGCCGCAAGGCCAGCCCCTGCAACCCGTGCGCGGCGGCAAGGCCGGGCAAGGCGGCCAATCCATGCAATCCGTGTGCGGCGCAGCGCCCCGGCAAGGCGGCCAACCCGTGCAGCCCCTGCAATCCATGCGCGGCCAGGCGGCAGGGCATGAGCCTGCCGCCCGCGCAAGCGCAAAAGCTGTTCACCGGGCTGTTGCCCGCTCTGAAGAATGCCTATGCCGGCGGCGCGCACGCGGTGGCCGATGGCCGCTGGGCGGCATGGAAGAACTTCGCCACCGCGCCTTACATCGGCGAGACACATGGCGGGCGCTGGCTGGTGAATTACGCCAACCCGGTGGCGGCGAAGATCTATGGCCAATACGAAAAGCTGCGCACCATGCCCGTCGGCGGCATCATCGCCAAACCTTCCTTCACGCTGGGTAAGACAGGCAAGGCGCAACCCGGCCCGCTGTTCATCATGGAAAAGATGAACAAGGGCTGGAACCCGCCCACCCGCGATTGGCGCTACGCCATGATCATGCCCGGCGGCAAGACCTATGGCGTTACGAAGGGGCCGAACGGGGCGAAAGTGGCCTTCTGCGCGGAGTGCCACAACGGTGCAGACGAAACCGACATGCTGCTGTTCCTGCCCGATAATGTTCGCGTGCGCTGATAGTTGCGCGCGGCACGCATCATGGAAACGAAGGTCTGCTGCACTCGCGGCAGGCCTTTTTCCGTTGCATCAAGTGTATGAGGTGCATCAGGTGCGTGGGAAGGAATTAAGCGCGCTTGCAGCACTATTCACGTTCCACCGGGCGGGCGAGAAAGGCGGGCAGATTGTTCTCGTCGAAGCCGCGCCCCGCCGGTTTGCCGGCATCATTGCCGCCCTGTCCACCGGCCTTGCCTTTCGCATCATTGCCACCGGCCCTGGCGGCCTTGTTGCGCGCCGCGGACGGTGCAGCCTCATTGGCGCCATTGCTGTTGCCCTTGCGCTTGCGGCGGCGTTTGCGGCGGCCCCCCTTGCTCTCGCCTTCCGGGCGAGGCTGTTGCTGGCCGACTTGCGCCGCATCACGCCCGGAACGGTTTTCGTCGCGTCCCTGCGTGCGCACTTCGGATCGTTTGCGTTGCCCGCCGCCGGAGCCGGTGCGCCCCTTTGCCTCGCCAGTCCCATTGCCACCGCGCGAACGGCCACGGCCACGCTTGCGCTTCTTCGCCTCCTCGATCTCCTCTTCGGAGGGCGCTTCCCCTTCCCATGGGATATCCTTGCCGATCAGCTCGATGATGGCGGCAATGGCGCGGAAGTCCTCCGGCGTTACCAGGCTCACCGCCACGCCCTTGCGCCCGGCGCGTCCGGTGCGGCCAATACGATGCACGTAGTCTTCCGGCGAGACGGGCACGTCGTAATTGAACACGTGGGAGACTTCCGGAATGTCCAGCCCGCGGGCGGCCACATCGGAGGCAATCAGAAATGTGATCTCGTTGTCGCGGAACTTCTGCAGTGTCTCCAGCCGCTCGTACTGATCCATGTCGCCATGCAGCGCCCCGGCGGAAAAGCCGTGCTTGAGCATGGACTTCAGCAGGATGCCGACGGTCTTCTTGCGGTTGGCGAAGATGATGGCGTTGCTGATATCATCCTTGCGGGCGTTGATGACCTCACGCAGCTTCGCGCGTTTCGCGGCCTCGTCCTGCGGGGCCAGCACCAGGCTCTGCTCGATGGTCTCGGCGGTGGAAGATGGTGGCTGCGCCTCCACCCGCGCGGGCAGATGCAGGAACTGATCCACCAGCCGCTGGATCTCCTTCGGCATGGTGGCGGAGAAGAACAGCGTCTGCCGGGTGAAGGGCAGCAGCTTGACGATGCGCTCGATGTCGGGGATGAAGCCCATATCGAGCATGCGGTCGGCCTCGTCGATGACGAGGATCTCCACCCCGGTCAGCAGCAGCTTGCCGCGCTCGAAATGATCGAGCAACCGCCCCGGCGTGGCGATGAGCACATCGGCGCCGCGGTCGATGATGCGCGACTGTTCATCGAACGACACGCCACCGATGAGCAGCGCCACCTTCAGCCGATGGTTCACGCCGAGCTGCTGGAAGGCGTCATACACTTGCGCGGCCAGCTCGCGCGTCGGCTCCAGGATCAGCGTGCGCGGCATGCGCGCGCGGGCCCTGCCGCGCTCCAGCAGGGTGAGCATGGGCAGCACGAAGGCTGCCGTCTTGCCCGACCCGGTCTGCGCCAGGCCCAGCACATCCTTGCGCTGCAACACATGGGGGATGGATTCGCGCTGGATTACCGTCGGCTCGGTGAAACCGGCCTTTTTCACCGCGTCCAGCGTCTTGTCGCTGAGGCCCAAGCCATCGAAGCCTGTGGTGGCGGGCTCCTGTGCGGTTTCCGGGGAGGTTGTTTCGTTGGCGTTGTTCTGATCGCTCATGAATGTCTCGAATGCGTTTCTCGCGTGTATGTCGGCATGCCTGGCGAGCGGGAAATACCGGCGGAAGGCTCATTGCCCCGCATTCATGGCGGGGATGCATGACGGCGCTCCGCCCGGGGCCGCATGCCGGCCTGTTCTTGCCCGTGCATCCATTCCGGGGAATGGCGGAAAGACGATTCCTTCCCCATTGCACTGGTTGCTGGCGAACATAGAAGGAAAACAGCACAAGTCAAGCGATTGCCGCATGTTCCGCAACACGGACTGGCCCGCACCCCGCCTTGCGACGCGCGCAACCGCGCCCTATCAAGACAACAGGCAAGATACAGGCAACACCCGCACGGGAGGACACGGTAATGGCTGCACAGGCACCTGTTTGCGATTTCGGCTGGAAGGCTCCGGACTTCGAGCTGCCCGGGGTTGATGGCAAGACCTACACCTTCGATGACATCGCTGGCGAAAAAGGCACGGTGGTGGTGTTCATCTGCAACCACTGCCCCTATGTGAAGGCCATTGTCGACAGGCTGGTGCGCGACGCGAAGGAGCTAATGGCGAACGGCATCGGCTTCGTGGCCATCTCGTCGAACGATGCCAATTACCGAGAGGAAGATTCCTTCGACAACATGAAGGTCTTCGCCGAGCAGCACGGCTTTCCCTTCCCCTACCTCTACGACGAGAGCCAGGAGGTGGCAAAAGCCTATGGCGCGGTATGCACGCCGGACTTCTTCGGCTTCAATGCCGATCGCGAGCTGCAATACCGCGGGCGGCTGGATGAATCACGCAAGGAGCCGGCTAGCCCGGATGCCCGGCGCGAGCTGTTCGAAGCGATGATGCAGGTTGCGGAAACGGGCAAAGGGCCGGAAGAACAGGCTCCCTCCATTGGCTGCTCCATCAAGTGGAAGCCGGAGAATGACCCCTGGGCGCAAAACACTGGCTGAACAGGCGCAGCGGAGCAATACCTACCTGGCCCAGGACCACTAAATGGGTTGTGCCCGACCTGAATGAATGATTCCCTTTCATTAGCAGGCAATTGATTCGTTGGAGGGAATTTTTCGATATCGAAGGAGGGGAGAGACCTGCTCTGGCTGACGGACGAACAATTTGCCCGCATCCAGCCGCTGCTGCCGACCGACACAAGAGGCAAGCCACAGGTGGATGATCGACGGGTGATCAGCGGGATTATCCATGTCATTCGCAATGGTCTGCGCTGGAAGGATGCACCTTCTGCCTATGGGCCGCACAAGACGCTCTGCAACCGGTTCCGGCGCTGGGCCAGGAAAGGAGTGTTTCTGCGCATCTTTGCTGC
>JAJRRZ010000211.1 GCA_024279045.1 Alphaproteobacteria bacterium | reverse complement strand
TTGAGGAAAAATGAAACAAAATCCCCGCTTTCCAGGCTTGAAAAGCAGCCGCCTCCAGGACTGAAGGCCACACAAGCCGCCAATCAAGCTCCCCCTGCCAGCCAGCACGGCCAAATCATGGTGTTTCCGGAAGTGTCCAACTGCCCAGTGCTGGCATCCACGATCTGACCGCCCATCGCCAGCGATCGCCGCATTCAGCAATCTTCTGCATCACGTTCGATGGTGCGGTTGTAGTCATCATCCGCACGCACGATGTCATCCTCACCCAGGTAATCGCCAATCTGTACTTCCATGATCTGGAGAGGCTCCTTGCCGGGATTTTCCAGACGATGCCATTGCGTGGGAGAGATGAAAACGCTTTCGTTCTCGCACAGGTGGGTTTCCTGGCCATCGATGATGACCTTGGCTGTGCCTTGCACCACCACCCAGTGCTCCGAGCGGTGATAGTGCATCTGCATCGACAGGCGCGCACCCGGTTTGATGTAGAGCATCTTCACCTTGTAGCGGGGGCCTTCGTTGAGCGGTTCGAACCATCCCCAGGGCCGTTGCTCCCGGACATGCCGGACATGTTCGCTGCGCTGCTGTCGATGCAGTTGCTGCACCAGCCGCCCCGTCTTTTCGGATGACTTCCGATCGGCAATCAGCAGGGCATCGGTGGTTTCGACGACAACCAGATCCTCCACATCCAGCAGCGCCACCAACCGCTTGTTGCGTGTATGGACATAACAGCCACGTGCATCTTGCAGCAGCGGCATTCCCTGACCACGATAGCTGTTCAGATGTTTGTCCTTCGGTGCCATGTCCCACAGGGCCTGCCATGATCCGAGATCGCGCCATTCCACGGACAACGACTTAACCGCCGCCTTGTCGGTGTGTTCCATGACAGCGTAATCCAGTGAAATATCCTGTGCCTGCAGGAAGGCATCCCTGTCCAGCCACAGAAAACCAAGATCATCGTGGGCGTTGCGTACCGCTTCGCGACAGGCTTGCAGGATATCGGGTTGCAGGCGCTCCATTTCCTCCAGCAGCAAACGGGCGGGCAGGATGAATAGCCCGCTGTTCCAGTAATAGTTGCCATCGGCGAGATATTGCCGGGCGGTTTCCTCATCCGGCTTTTCCCGGAAGGCTGCAACAAGATGCGCACTGCCTTCATGTCCGGGCAGACTGGAGCCGCGGCGGATGTATCCATAGCCCGTATGCGGCGCGCTGGGTTGTATGCCCAACAGTGCCATCCAGCCTTCACGGGCAATGTCGGTAGCCTGCCTCACCGTTTCCCTGAATATTTCCGTCTCGGCGATATGCTGGTCGGAAGGTTGCACGACCAGGATGGCTTCAGGCGATGCTTCTGTTGCCAGCAGCGCGGCAATGGCAACAGCAGGCGCCGTATTGCGCCCTGCCGGTTCCAGCACCACCCTGTGTGCATCAATTCCCGTCTGCTCCAGTTCATCGCGCACCAGGAAGCGATGATCCTCATTGCAAATGACGAGTGGCGGGGCAAACACGCCGTCTGCAGGCAGCCTCTTGAGAGTCGCCTGAAACAGGCTTTCTCCCGAATCCAGCAGGTCGGTCAGGAACTGCTTCGGATAGCTGAAACGGGACAGCGGCCACAGGCGCGTGCCTGCACCACCGGAGAGAATGACAGGAAAGATTTGCATGGGTAACCAGACCCTACATTGGCGCTAAATCACAGAAGCAAGAGTTTGATGATCATGCATGCAGCTATTGACCATTGCGCCAGACAATCCCCGCCCATCCAGCATCGCACCATATGACTTTATACTCAGACCCCATGAATTTGCACGTTGTTCGTGCTGCCGCTTCGTGATACCGGTGGCGGAAAGCAGGATTCGTTTGTCCAATCCGTCTTGTAACGCAAGAGCGAAAGGAACATGTCGAGATGAGCGAGAACAATTCCGGCAATGGCCAGGACACGCCGGCGGCTGCCGAGCAGCAGGCGGGTGGCGAGCCGCAACTGAGCATCCTAGGGCAGTATCTGAAGGATCTGTCCTTCGAGAACCCCAATGCGCCGCAGTCGATGACCGTGCAGGGCCAGCCGCAGATCAACATCAGCGTCAACGTCAACGCCAACCAGATGGGCGAGAACGACTATGAGGTCTCGCTGGAGCTGGAGGCCCACGCGGAGCACGAGAAGCAGGTGATCTTCCACGTGGAGCTGAATTACGCGGGTGTGTTCCGGCTGGTGAACATCCCGGAGGAGATGATGGGCCCGGCGGTGCTGATCGAGTGTCCGCGCATGCTGTTTCCCTTTGCGCGGCGCATCCTGGCCGATGCCACGCGCGATGGCGGCTTCCCGCCGCTGATGCTCGACCCCATCGACTTCGCGGCGATGTATGCACAGCGCATGCAACAGGCGGAGGCCGCCGGAGACGGGGCTGGCGAGGGCGAGCAGCAGCCTTCGTGAAGCACGGCTGCCGGTTCCGCTGACTCAATGGCGCCCGCCAGCACATCTGCTCTGGCGTCGATCGTGAAGAAAAGTTTTGTGGCCGACGGCGTCGGCCACAAATACTTTTCTTCAGGAAAAATGATGCGTTGTGCCGGCTTGCGGCGGCGCTGCGCCGGCACAACAACATTTTTGCCTGAGGAAAATTGCAAGGCTTTGCGCCATTACGACGCAAAGCCTTGCAATTTCCGC
>JAJRRZ010000210.1 GCA_024279045.1 Alphaproteobacteria bacterium | reverse complement strand
CGGGGGCGATTCGCAATGTTCCTCATTTGATCGTCAAGGGCGAATCTCGGCTTTTCCTCCAGATTCGCCCCTGCCCTTTTGCATTTTGCGCCGCTTGCGACTAATGTCGCCGCAATTCCACCGCCAACACGAACCGAAGCGTTCAACGGACCTGAGGAGTACTCATGCGTTCACTGCTGCTGGTGCCCGCCAATGATACAACCCGCGTGGAACAGGCCCTCAACAGCGGGGCCGATGCGGTGGTGCTGGATCTGGAAGATTCCGTACCTTTTTCCGACAAGGCCCGCGCGCGGGAGAATGTGCGTGCCCTGCTGCACGAGCGCGGCGGCGAGGCGCAGGCCAGTCCGGGCCGCCATCCGGAGTTGATCGTCCGGGTGAATGCGCTGGACGAGGCGGAATTCAACGCCGACCTGGTGGCACTGCTGGACAATCCGCCCGAGGCGCTGATGTTGCCGAAAGTGTGCAGCATCGACTGCCTGGACAGGCTGATGCGCCATGTCGGGCCGGTGCCGGTCATTGCCATTGCGGGCGAAACGCCGATGGGCGTGCTGACCATGCCGTCGCTGGCCGAACAGGTGCCGGAAACGCTCATCGGCCTCACCTGGGGGCTGGGTGATCTGGCCGCGCAACTGGGCGCGACCACTTCGCGCGATGATGACGGATTGCTGACCGACCCGTTCCGGCTGGCTCGCACCCTGTGCCTGTTAACTGCCCGCGCCGCCAATGTGGAGCCGATCGACACCGTCTATCTGCGCTATGACGACCCGGAAGGCCTGCGTGCCGACTGCGCTGCCGCCTTCCGCGACGGCTTCACCGGCAAGCTGGCCATTCATGCCGATCAGGTGCCGGTTATCAACGACGCCTTCACGCCAACCGACGAGCAGATAGGCAAGGCGCGCGAGATCATCGCCGCCTTCGAGCAGCGCCCGCGCAGCGGGCTGGTATCGGTCAATGGCCGGCTTTACGACCGCCCGCATCTGATCCGTGCCCGGCGACTGCTGCGACGCGCGGCGCGTTATGGCGTTATCGAGGAACAGGTCGGCAGTTTCTCCTGAGGTGCTGCCGGCCCGCATTTGCCGCACGGGCGAACATCCATGAGGCTGCTGCACACGGCGGACTGGCACCTGGGCCGCATTTTCCATGGCCAGCACCTGACCAGCGATCAGGCGCACGTGCTGTCGCAATTTGCCGATCTGGCGCGGGATACGCAGCCTGATGCCATCGTCATCGCCGGTGATGTGTTCGACCGCGCCGTGCCGCCACCGGAGGCGGTGGAACTGCTGGATGACGTGCTGGCACGGCTGGCGGCGGAGACGGACGCGCATATCATCATCATCGCCGGCAACCACGACAGCCCGGCGCGGCTGGGCTTCGGCGCGGCGTTGCTGGCGCGGGCGCAGGTGCATGTGTACACGCAATTTGCCAGCGATCCCGCGCCTCTCGTACTGGCCGATGCCCACGGGCCTGTGCATCTCCATCCCCTGCCCTACGTGGAACCGGTGCTGGCCAGAAGCGACACCGGCAACGATGACCTGCGCACGCATGAGGACGTGTTCCGCCTGTTGCTGGGCAACATCCGCCAACGGCTGCGGCAGGCGGGCAATCCGCGCGCCATCATTGCCGCACATGCCACCGTGCTGGGCGGTGAAGCGAGCGAATCGGAGCGCCCGCTGGCCATTGGCGGGGCGGAAGCCATCTCCCCTGCCCTGTTCGAGGGCTTTGCCTACACCGCGCTGGGCCATCTGCACCGCCCGCAGGACATCCTCGTGCAGGACAGCCCATCCACCAGCCGCGTGCGCTATGCCGGATCGCTGCTGAAATATTCCTACTCGGAAGTGGATCACCGCAAGTCGGTATCGCTGGTGGAGATCGACGCGCGGGGCCACGCCTGCGTGGAAGAAATCGCTCTCGTCCCGCGCCATGACGTGCGCCGCATTTCCGGCTTGCTGGATGAACTGCTGGCCGCCGCTGAGCATGACCCCGCGCCAGACGACTATCTGCTGGCGGAAATCACCGACACCTCCCCCCTGCCCGACGCCATGGAACGGCTGCGCACGTGTTATCCGAACCTGTTGCAGATCCGCCGCCCGTGGCTGGAACGCGCCGTGCATGGCGTGGCGGAAGCTGCGGAAATCGAGCAGTTGCGTGCCGCGCCGCTGGACATGTGCGTGGCCTTTGTGCGCGACATGACCGGCAATCCCCCTGACGAGGCCACCCGCCAGCTGCTGGCCGATGTGGTGGAGGAAGTGCTGCGCATGCAACGGGAGGCGCGTTCATGAGACCGCTGCGCCTGATCATGCGCGCCTTCGGGCCATACGTCGGGGAACAGCGGCTGGACTTCACCCACTTTGATGGCCAACCGCTGTTTCTGGTGCATGGGCCTACCGGTTCGGGCAAGACCACCATTCTCGATGCCATCTGCTTTGCCCTGTATGGCGAAGCCTCCGGCAGCGAGCGCCAGGCCGGGCAGTTGCGCAGCCAACAGGCCGCCGAGGGCATGCTTACGGAAGTGCAACTGGACTTCCGGCTGGGCGATGCACACTACCGCATCCGCCGCCGTCCAGCCCAGCAGCGTCCGAAAAAGCGTGGCGATGGCTTTACCGAAGAAAAGGCAAAAGCCTGGCTGTGGCGGCGCCAGGCAGGGTTGCCGGAAGGCGAGGATGGCCGTCTGCTGGCCTCATCTCCCGGCGAGGTGGCCACTCGCGTGGAGCAATTGCTTGGGCTGGACGCGGCACAGTTCCGCCAGGTCATCATGTTGCCGCAAGGCGAGTTCCGCCGCCTGCTCAGCGCCGATTCCCGCCAGCGCGAAGAAATCCTCGAGCGCCTGTTCGGCACGCGGCTGTATGAGGACATTGCCGAATGCCTGCACCAGCGCGCCAAGGCCCTGCGCGCGGATCTGGCGGCGCTGGAGCAGCAGCAACGCGGCATTCTGCAGGCCAGCGGCACGCAGGACGAGCAGGCGTTATTCCAGCAAATGGCAGGGGTCGATGCCGAATACGAGGAGTTGTCTGCAACCATTGAAAAAATCGAGCAGGAAGAAAAGCTGGCGGCACTGAATCTGCAACAGGCCGAAGACGTGTTGCAACGTCTGCAGCGCCGGGCGGAAGCCATCGCGCGGCTGCGCAACCTGCAGGATAAGCGCCCGCGTTACGAGAAACTGCAGCGGCGGCTGCACATGGCGCAACGAGCGGCTGCCGTTCTGCCAGTCGCGCAGGCCCGGGATGCTGCCGCCCGGCGGCAAAAGGACAGCCACCAGCAGGCACGGCAGGCCACGCAACGCCTGCAGCAGGCGCGCAAGGCCTTGCGGCAGGCAGAACAGGCACATGCCGCCGCCACCGGGCAAGCCAGTGAGCGCGACGCCCTGGCGGCGGAAATTACGCGCCTGCGAGATCTGCTGCCACGCCTGCGCAAGCTCGACGCACTGCGCCGACGGGAAGCCGAGCTGCGCGAAAAGGTGGCGCAGGCAGAACAGGCCGCCCGGCAGGCATGGGAGGCGGCGCAACAGGCCGAGGAAGAGCTGGAAAGACTGCAGCAGGCCCGCCAGGAGGCAGCGGCGCTGGAGCTGGCCCGCACCTTGCGCGAAGGCGCCCCCTGCCCCGTGTGCGGCTCGCTGGAACACCCGGCCCCGGCCCATGCCCGTGCCGATTCTCCCGCTACCAGAGCCGATGATGATGTCCTGCGGCAGGCCCGCCAGCGCCGCCTGGCAGCCCAGCGCCGGCATGACGAACAACAGCGGGCACTGAACGAGCTGCGCCGGCAACAGGCCGAGGCGGGCGGTGCGTCAGGCGCGTTGCTGGAAGCCCTGCCCGAGGCATGGCGGGACACAGCCGCCGCCGAGCAGGCCTTGCACGAGAAGCAGGCTTGCCTGGACAGGCTTGATGTCGCCCTGCAACAGGCCGATCAGGCGATGCGAGCCGCTCGCGAGGAGGCGACGAGCGCAGAAGCCACCAACGAGGCCATGCAGCACGCCCTGCAGCGCGACGAGGAGGCCCTGCGCGCGGCATCGCTGGCCCTGCAACAGGCCTTGACCGAGGCGGGCTTTGCCGACGAAGAGGACTGGCGCAACGCCCTGATGGACGAGGACGAACGCCATTCCCGGCAAGCCGAGCTGGACGACTGGCGGCAGCAACTGGCCGCGGCGGAAGCGCTGGCGCGCCGGGCCGAGCAGGAGGCAAGCGGCCTGCGTGCACCTGACATCGATGCGCTTCGCCAGCGGCATGAGGCCCTGCGTGGCCAGATGCGCGAGGCCGGCGAGCGGCTGGGCGAACTGCGCAATCGCCGCCAGGCCCTGCACGAGGCCCACAGACAGTTGCGGCAACTGACGCAGGAATTGCACGTGCTGCAACAGCGTCATGACGCCGTGAACCGGCTGGCCGCGCTCACTCGTGGCGACAACCCGGCGCGCATGACCCTGCACCGCTACGTGCTGGCGGCATTGCTGGACGAGGTGCTTGCCGCCGCCAGCGAACGACTGCGCATCATGAGCGCCGGGCGCTACCTGTTGCTGCGCCGCCAGCACGTGGCCGACCGCCGCCGCGCCGCTGGACTGGATCTGGACGTGATGGACAATTTCACCGGTGAACAGCGCCCGGTACAGACCCTCTCCGGCGGCGAGGGCTTCCTGGCCGCGCTGGCGCTGGCGTTGGGCCTGGCCGACGTGGTGCAGGCGCGTGCCGGGGCGCTGCGCATGGAAACGCTGTTCATCGATGAAGGCTTCGGCGCCCTGGATGCGGAAGCACTGGATCATGCATTGCAATCCCTCATGCGCCTGAAGGGCGAGAAGCGCATGGTGGCGATCATTTCCCATGTCATCGAATTGCGCGAGCAGATCCCTGCACAGGTGGAAGTCATCCCTGGCCGCGGCGGCAGCCATATCCGCCTGCGGGCCTGAATGGCCGGTTGTGTGGAAAAGCCTCGTGGCCGACGATTTGCGTTCAGGGTTCTTCAGGGTTGTTCAGGGAAAGCAAGGTGTTGTGGCGGCTTGCGGTGGCGCTGCGTCGGCATGGCGGCATCCTTGTCCGAGGAGAATGCCAGGCTCAAGACTCATAAAGAGGCATGGTAGATGCGTCATTTGCGGGAAATATCAGCGTTCTTTTGTCCGCCGGGAATACCCATAGATTTCCAAGGACAAAAGGGCGCTGATATGCAGCGCAAATGGCTTGGGATGCTGTGCAAATTTATGGGTCCTGAGCCCGGGCCTTGCATCATCACGACGCAAACCCTGGCAATTTCCAAAGCGTCAAATGGTGCATTTTTCCGTTCATGCACGGCTTTGTGAATGACACAAATTCGATTGAATGCATCAGCCCTTTACGGCCATGCCGATGGGGCCCTCGGCG
>JAJRRZ010000209.1 GCA_024279045.1 Alphaproteobacteria bacterium | reverse complement strand
CGGGGGGCTGGAGCTTTCGGTGAAGGACACCGGCCCCGGCATGAGCGAAGAGGAACTGCACGATGCGCTGGAGCCGTTCCGCCGTGTGCCGCGCACCGGCGAGGACAAGCCCGGCACCGGCCTCGGCCTGCCACTGGCCAAGGCCCTGGCGGAAGCCAACCGCGCCCGCTTCGAGATTGACAGCACCCCCGGCAAGGGCACCGTGGCGCGCATCGTTTTTCCCCCGCATCGCGTGCTGGCCTGATCCCAGGCTTACACGGCAACAGTTCATCCATGGTGCTCTGTGCGCTATGGTGCGCTGCATGGGCATCAACTGGAACGAAGACGTCATCCACCACGCCGATGGCCTGTGCCGCTGCGGCTGGTGCGGGCATGACAGCGATTACGTGCGCTATCACGACAGCGAATGGGCCGTGCCGGAGTTCGACGGCCAGCGCCTGTATGAAAAGTTCGTCCTGGATACCTTTCAGGCCGGGTTGTCGTGGCTGGTAATTCTGAAGAAGCGCGAGAACTTCCGCCGCGCCTTTGCCGGCTTTGATATCGCTCGTGTTGCCGCCTTCAATGATGCCGACATTGCCCGTCTGCTGGCCGATGAGGGCATCGTGCGCAACCGCGCCAAGATCGAGGCCGCCATCGGCAATGCCCGCGTCATTATCGACCATGGCGGGGCAGGGTGGTTTACCGGTTTCCTGTGGGATTTCGTCGATAGACAGCCCCTGAATCCATGTTTTGAGAATCGCGATCAAGTGCCTGCCAGTACTGCGCTTTCCGAGCGAATTTCACACCATATGAAGCGCCTGGGTTTTCGTTTTTGCGGGCCGGTAACGGTTTATGCCTTCATGCAGGCGGTGGGCATGACCAACGATCACCTCACCTCTTGCCATCGCCACGCCATTGTGGCGCAAATGGCCCCATGACTCGCAAAACCGCCACATCGCCAAGCGGCCGCTCGCCGCACAACACGACCTCGCGCAACACGACCTCGCGCAATGCGCCGCCGCGTGCCTGGCAGCGCATGTTATCGGGCCGCCGCCTCGACCTTCTCGACCCCGCCCCGGTGGATATCGAGATAGAGGACATCGCCCTGGGGTTGTCGCGCGTTGCCCGCTGGAATGGTCAGACCACCGGCGACTGGCCATTTTCTGTCGCCCAGCATTGTGTGCTGGTGGAGCGCCTGGCCACAACCTTCAAGCCCGGCCTCGACCGCCGCTGGCGGCTCGCCGCGCTGCTGCACGACGCGCCGGAATACGTCATCGGCGACATGATCAGCCCTTTCAAGGCGGCGCTGGGGCTCGACTACAAGGACTTCGAGCACCGCCTGATGCGCGCCATTCACATCCGCTTCGGCCTGCCGGCGGAGCTGCCGCAATGGGTGGAGCAGCTCATCAAGCGCGCCGACCGCGCCAGCGCCTTCATCGAGGCCACGCGCCTGGCCGGTTTCACCGATGCGGAAGCCGCGCGCTTCTTTGGCCGCCCACGCGGGTTGAAGGGCCCGGGCGTGGAGCGCCTGCTGCAACTGGCCGCACACCCCCCCGAGCAAGCCCGTGCAGCCTTCCTGCAACGCTTCAATCGCCTGCGCTGATGCTGGATGGACAGTCTGCCTGAAGGCAGGCGGCCACGGGCTTGTAGCTGCGCCGGTGTTCCGGGCAGGGGCCAAGGCGGCGCAGCGCCTCCAGGTGCGCTTTCGTCGGATAGCCCTTGTGCTGTGCGAAGCCATAGCCCGGATACATCGCCTCCAGCTCTTCCAGCAGTGCATCGCGCGCCACCTTAGCGACGATCGACGCCGCGGCAATGCTCCGCACCGTCGCATCCCCCTTCACCACCGCCTCCGCCGCGCAGGGCAGGGCGGGGGTGAAGCGCCCGTCCACCAGCGCGAAGACCGGCGTCTCGCCGGGCAGCGCCTCGAATGCCCGGCGCATGGCCAGCAGCGTTGCGTGATGGATGTTCAGCGCGTCGATCTCCGTCGCGCTGGCCTGGCCGATGCCCACCCGCGCCCGCTGGCGAATTTCCGCCGCCAGCCGCGCCCGCGCCGCCGCGCGCAGCTTCTTGGAGTCGTCCAGCCCGTCGGGAACATCATGTGGATCAAGCACCACGCAAGCCGCCACCACCGGCCCCACCAGCGGCCCGCGGCCGGCTTCGTCTATGCCGCACACCGGCGAGATGCCTTGTGCCAGCAGTGCCTGCTCCCGCCCGAAATCCACCATTTCCATCACCCTGTGAAAGGGCGCTGGCATGCAGCGCAATTGGCCCGGGATGTTGCCGGAATGTCGTGCAAATTTATGGTGGCACCCTTGGCCAGGCGGCGGCTCATGCGTCCGCTTGGCGCTCCCGCGCGTCCAGTTCCATTTCCGCCTGCACGGCCTGCAGCGTCTTGGCAATGGTAACCGGGTCCTCCACGCCGAGAATGGCGTATTTGCGGGCGATGATGAGGGCCGGCAGCTTTTTGAGGCCGAGCTTCTTTACCTCCATCATCTCTTCCCACACCTCGTCCACGTCCACCTCACCCTCCAGCATCTTCTGCGCGCGGAAGGCGTCCATCACCCCAACCTGCGCCAGCGCACGGGCCAGCACGTCCGTATCGCCGATATCCTCGCCCTCGATGAAGAACAGTTGAAACAGCCGCTCGGCCATCTCGTCGGCCTTGCCCGCCTCGCGCGCCCAGCGCATGGCGCGGTGCGCGTCGAAGGAGTTGGGCATCACGTCGATGGCGTCGAAGTTGAACTCGATACCGTCCTGCAGCCCCGCTACCTTGATCGGCTCCAGCGCCTGCTCCTGCTGCTGCTTGTTGCCGTAGGTCTTCGCCAGCCACTCCTTGCGCGGAATGCCGCCGGGGGGAATGTCGGCGGCCATCATGAAGGGATGATAGTTCACCTTGAATCCCTCGCCCAGCATCTCCAGCGTGGCGTTCAGCCGGCGCTTGCCGATGTAGCTCCACGGGCAGACGAAATCGAGGATGACGTCGATCTCCACCGGCGGGGTATCTGCACCCTGCGTGGTGGTTTCGTTGGCGTTGGCATCGCTCATGTGTGCATGGCTCCTGTCGGGAATGTAACTGCCGCGCAATATAGGCCCGCCGCGCCGCACATGCAAAAGCCGCGCGCGCCGTGCTTTCCACACGGTGGTGTCGGGCGGACGCTATTTGCCATTTTTCAGCCGCCCGTCCCATGTGGTGGTGATCTGAAAACCGTAGAGCGACAGCGTTGCCGGATGTTTGACATGTTGCCAGCGCCCCACCCACTGCCCCGGCGCGTGATACAGTGGCAACACGTAAAAACCGCTGCTCAGCAGCCGGTCAAGCAGCCGCGCGGCGGCTACCAGTTCGGTCCGTGTGCGTGCGGCAATCAACGCCTCGATGGTGGCGTCCACGGACTTGTCGGCAATGCCGGCATAGTTGCGCGTGCCGGGCTGCTTGCGCCCGAAGCTGCCCCAGTAGAACTTCTGCTCGTTGCCGGGCGAGAGCGAGTTGTGCCAGGTATAGGGCGCAACGTCATAATCGTAGTTCAGCAGGCGGCGGGTGAACTGCGCGGAATCCACCAGCCGCACGCGCATGGTGATGCCGATGGCGCTCAGCGCTTTCTGCCAGTGCAGGGCGATCTTCTCCTGTTCGCTGGACTGAATCAGCAGCTCGAAGCTGAAGGGCTGGCCCGTTTTCGCATGCACCATGCGCCCCCCGGCAATGCGCCAGCCGGCCTGCCCCAGCAGTTGCACCGCGCGGCGCAGGTTGCGCCGGTCGCGCCCCGACCCGTCGGACACCGGCGCGCGCCATTCGCCCTTGATGAAACGCTCTTGCAGGCGCGCCCCCACCTGCTTCATCAGCCGCAGTTCCATCACGTCTGCCGCACGGCCAATGGAGGACAGCTCCGAGCCGTCGAAATAGCCGCTGGTGCGCCGATACAGGCCGTGAAACAGGTTGGCGTTGGCCCATTCGAAATCGAAGGTATGCAGCAGCGCCTCGCGCACGCGGGCATCGAAGAACAGCGCCCGGCGCGTGTTGAACACGAAAGCCGACAGCGGCGCGGGCAATTTCGTCGGCACCACCTCCTGCACGAAGCGCCCCTCCTTCACCGCCGGAAAGTCGTAGGCCGTGGCCCAGCGGGTGGCGTCGCTCTCGAAGCGGATGTCCACCAGCCCCTTCTTCAGCGCCTCGAATGCGGCCTGCCTGTCGCGATAGTAGTCGATGATGATGCGGTCATGGTTGAACATGCCGCGCCGCGATGGCAGGTCCTTGCCCCAGTAGTCCTTGCGCCGCTCGAACACCAGCTTCTGCCCCGGCTTCACCTCCACCAGCCGGTAGGGGCCGGAGCCGAGCATCGGTTCCAGAGTCGTCTTGTCGAACGTCCTGTCCTTGAACCAGTGCGCCGGCAGCACCGGCATCAGGCCGAGGATCAGCGGCAGCTCGCGATCCTTGCCGTCGAGCGTGAACTTCACCGTGTGCTCGTCGATGGCCTCGGCCTTCAGCACCTTCCTGTAATAGGTGCGGTGGTTCAGCCGCCCGTGATCGCGCAGCGTTTTCCACGAGAACAGCACATCCTTTGCCGTGATCGACGCACCGTCGGCAAAGCTCGCCTTCGGGTTCAGGTGAAAGGTAATGGAGGTGCGATCCTCCGGCATGTCCACCTTTTCGGCGACCAGCCCGTAGAGCGAAAACGGCTCGGAGTGGTTGCGCGCCAGCAGTGGCTCGAACATCAGCAGCCGCACGTGCCAAGCTGGGCTGCCCTTGATGATAAACGGATTGAGCGAATCGAAACTGCCCGTTACGGCCAGCCGCAACGTGCCGCCCTTCGGCGCATCCGGGTTGGTATGGGGAAAGTGCGTGAAGTCCGCGGGCAGGGCGGGTTGGCCGTGCATGGCGACGCCGTACGCCGGCTCCGCCAGTCCCGCCCGCGCGCCGAACACGGCTGGCAACGCCAGCATCGACACCAGCGCCAATGACCGGCAGCATTCCCGTATCAAGGGCGAATCGCTCATGCGGCAGATGATAGCAGCTCGCGCCACAATGGGCATCGCCTCTCGGGCAATGGCCAGGACAGGCACATTCGGAGCCCTCCATGTTTCATCCGCCCCGTGGCGGTATTGGTGCGGGCCTGACCCCGTGCCTATGCCTCTTCCATCTGGCCTTGCAGCAAGGTGGTGGCCTCGGTGCACAGATAATCCAGAAAATGCTGTGCAGCCAGCGACAGGCGCCGGCCTTTCAGGTGCACCGCATACCATTTGCGGCGCAAGGGGAAGTGCTCGACATCCAGCACCGTGATGTCGCCAGCTTGCAGCTCGCGCTCGATGGTGTGCAGAGGCAAAACCGAGATGCCCAGGCCCGCCAGCACCGCCTGCTTGATGGCTTCCGTGGCGCCCAGTTCCATGCTGGGGCGCAATGTCAGGCCATGTTCTGCCATCAGCGACTCGACTGCCAGACGGGTGCCGGAACCCTGTTCGCGCACAAGAAAACGCTCCTTTGCCAGCACGTGCAGGGGCAGCCGCTGCCCTGTTGTCAGGGGGTGGGCCGGAGGGGCGGCCACCACGAGCTCGTTGTCGAGAAACGGATGAGCCACCACATCGAGCTCCTGCGGTGCACGCCCCATGACGATGAGATCGTCGGAGCCGCTGCGCAGGCGCTCGATGACCTGTGTGCGATTGGTAACCGAAAGAAAGGGTTCCACACCAGGATACCGCCGCACGAAAGCGCCCAGCAGACGAGGCAGGAAATAGGTGGCCGTGGTAACGCTGGCAATGCGCAAATCTCCCTGCACCTCACCCTTGAGCTTGGCGGCCAGCTCTCCCAGCATGCCGGTGCGGGAAAGGATGTCGCAAGCCGCGTCATAGACCTTGCGGCCATCCGTCGTCAGGCGCACCTGGCGGCCAATCTGTTCCAGCAGTGTCAGCTCGAGCTGCTCGCTGAGTTTGCTGATCTGCATCGATACGGTGGGCTGGGTTACGTGCAGTTCGCGCGCCGCGGCGGTGAAGCTGCCCAGGCGTGCAACCGTCTCGAAGATCTGCAGTTGGCGCAGGGTAATGCGCGATGCCATGCGGTTACTGGTGGGGCGTTTCATGAAAAGAGCACTCCCGGATTGCAGCGCGGCTCGATTGGGCAAGTCTTGGGCAAAAATCTATAGCTGCAATAGATTGAATCATAATTTCTTTTATGGCAAGGGTTGCGCACGGTTATCCATCAGGGGCAGACCTCGTAAGGAAGCGTGGCAGATTCGTCATTTGCCTGAAAATCGGTGTTCTTTTGCCCGCCGGGAATGCTTGCTGGCATTGCCGGGGGCATAAGAGCGCTGAGATGCAGCGCAAATGGCTTGGGGCGTCATGCAGGTTCATGGGTTCTGACCCTGGGTGCATGTCTGCCGCTTGAGGCATTCTTCTGTTACCGACGACATCCTGCAAGGTCTGGAAATATCCATGGAAAGGCATTGTGCACCGCGGATGGGTCGTAGTCGGCTGCGATGTAGCTGAAAGCAGTCATGAGTGGTGGGGTGCCTGTGGCCGCCTGCCGGTGGAGAGCCGGTGGGGAAGACGGCGGCAGATAATGGCGCCACCACTCCCTTGGTTCGCGGTTTTTTCCATGATTCACAAGCAAGTCTCGGGCTGGAAGCCATGAAAATCGATCCGCAGCGTATTTTTCCCTTCTTGCGCTGGTTTCCGATGACGCGGGAAACCATCCGCGCCGACCTGATGGCCGGCATCACCGTGGCGTTGCTGCTGGTGCCGCAGAGTATGGCTTATGCACAGCTGGCGGGTCTGCCAGTGGTCTATGGGCTGTATGCCTCCATTGTGCCAGTCATCGTCGCTTCCCTGTGGGGCTCGTGCAATCAGTTGCACACCGCGCCGGTTGCCATGCTCTCCATGATGTCGGCTGCGGCATTGATTCCCTTCGCCACGGTGGGCAGCGACAAGTTCGTCGAGCTGGCCATCATGCTGGGATTGATGGTAGGCGTGTTGCGCTTTGCCCTTGGTATGGCGCGCATGGGGTTTGTGGTCAATTACATCTCCTCGCCGGTGCTCATCGGTTTTACCAATGCTGCCGCACTCATCATCGGTTTGTCTCAACTGAACAAGATTCTCGGCGTACCGTTTCCGCGGTCCGACGCCTACCTTTCCGATCTGCTGGGGGTAATCACGCAAATTGCGCAGACGCACTGGCCGACGCTGGCCTTTGCCGTGGGGGCCTACATCATCATCCGCCTGACGGACCGCTTCATCAGGATTGTGCCGGGTGTGTTGGTGGCGGTGGTCGTGGCAACGGCGGTCAGTGCGGCCATCGGTTTCGAGCGCAAGGAGGCGGTGCCTCTGGATACCGTGCAGGCCGGGGCAGCCAAGGAGCTGATACGCAAGTATATCAATACCCAAGGTCTCATGGATCAGATGAAAAAGGAGATCACCAGCAAGAACGCCACCATCCAGAAATTGCTGGAAAACGGAAAGGACGACGAGGAAACACTGTTGCGCGTGGCGGAGCTGGAAGGCGAGGTGGTGGCGATAGAGCATGAATTGAAAGTGCTGCGCGACTACAACAATGCCCGGCGCATAGAACTGAACCAGATAGATTTCTACCGAGTGCAGGCCGATGACGGGAGCGTGCGCTTTCATGCCGCGGAGACCTTGCGGGAAGGCATGAAGACCGATGGACGTGTCTGGCGGTTCCACTCTTTCGGGGATGGGGTGCTGGTGCTGTCTTCTGGTGGGGCGGTGGTCGGTGAAATTCCGCGCGGCTTGCCGGAGTTTTCCGTGCCTGTCATTGACAGTCAGATCATGCTGTTGCTGTTGCCGGCGGCTTTCGTGATGGCGATGATCGGTTTTCTGGAGGCCATGTCCATTTCCAAGGCCATTGCCCTGCGCACCAAGCAGAAGGTGGATCTGAACCAGGAGCTGGTAGGGCAGGGGCTGGCCAACATTGCCGGCAGCTTCTTCAATTCGTTCACGGTCAGCGGTTCATTCTCGCGCTCGGCCTTGGCGGCGAAAATGGGGGCGCAGACGGGACTGTTCGCCATCATCAGCGCCATGGCCGTGGTGCTGACACTGCTGTTCTTCACGCCCTATCTCTACCATCTGCCGCAAGCGGTATTGGCGGTCATCGTGATGATGGCGGTATTCGGGCTTATCCGCGTCCGCCCGCTGCTTCAAGCGTGGCGTATCGACCGGGTCGGCGCCATCATCGGCATCATTACCTTCGCCGCCACATTGCTCATGGCGCCGGCCATTGCCAATGGCATCCTCGTCGGCGTGGTGCTGACACTGATGGCGTTCGTCATTCGCACCATGCGCCCGCGCTCGGAAGTGCTGGGCATAGATGCCGACGGCATCCTGAAGGGCATCAAGGCGCACAACCTGAAGCCGGTGAGCGAGAAATTCGTGCTGCGCCGGTATGACGGCGCCATCATGTTCGCCAATGCGGCCTATTTCGAGCGCGTGATCATCGACACCGTGGCGCGTTTCCCCAAGGCGAAAACCATTGTCATCGTCGGTGGTGGGGTGAACTGGATCGACGCCAGTGGCGAGGAAAAAATCCGCGAAATGACGGAAAAGCTGCGCGAACAGGGCATCACCTTGGGCTTCAGCAGCCTGAAACAGCAGGTGCAGGAAGCCTTCGACCGCAGCGGCCTGACGGAACTGATAGGCTGGGAAAACATCTATACCAGCAAGAATGGTGCGCTGAAGGCATTGTTGCGCAAATACGAAGGAGAAGAGCTGGCCGATGCGCAGGCGCGGCAGGCAGCCGACACGACCGGATCGGATGGCGAAGGTGGCGCTGCAACAGCCGCGCCTGGCGAGAAGGAGGGCAGGGGACAGGGTGGGTCGTAAACCTGCTTATGCACAGCATAAAAATTTTCGATTTTCAGTTATGGGTGCGATGCCCTAAAACACTGCCTTGCATGGCTGGCGTGCGCGGCGCTCATGTTTGACAGGGGGTTGCCGGGTGTCGGCACCATGTCGGATGGAAATCCTGCCCGTGTTGCCAGGGGAGCGGGATTGCCGGCATTGACAGGTGCGCCGGAACACGAGAGAGGGGGACGATGCTGGATCCGATCATCCTGTTCTTCCTGCTGGGGCTGATTTCCGGCCTGCTGCGTTCCGAGCTGCGCTTGCCACGCTCGATCTATGAGCTGCTGAGTATTCTGCTGTTGCTGGCCATCGGCCTGAAAGGTGGAGTCGAGCTGGCCAAGCAGCCGTTTCTCGAGCTGTTGCCACAGATGGTGGCGGTGGTGCTGATGGGATTCGTGCTGCCGCTGATCGCCTATCCGATGCTGCTGCATCTGGGCAGGTTCAAGCGCGTGGATGCGGCATCCATCGCCGCACATTACGGCTCGGTGAGCGTTGGCACCTTTGCGGTGGCTGTCTCCTATCTTGCGGCGCGCAACATCTTTTTCGAGCCATACATGCCGGTATTCGTGGTGTTGCTGGAAATGCCGGCCATCCTGGTGGGCATCATGCTGGCCAAGGGCATCAGCAAGGATACGCAGTGGGGCATGGTGGCGCACGAGGTGCTGCTGGGCAAGGGCATCGTGTTGCTGGCGGGCGGTCTGATCATTGGCTGGGTGGTCGGGCCGGAAGGCATTGTTTCCATCAAGCCGTTGTTCATCGACCTGTTCAAGGGCGTGCTGGCGCTGTTTCTGCTGGAAATGGGCATCATCACGGCTGGCCAGATGGGCAGTCTGCGTTCCTATGGACTGTTCCTCATCGGGTTTGGTATTGTCGCGCCGGTGATCTTCGGACTGTTGGGTGCGCTGCTCGGGTTTTTCTTTGGTTTGTCGGAGGGCGGCATCACCATCATGGCGGTACTGGCGGCCAGTGCATCCTACATTGCAGTGCCGGCAGCCATGCGTCTGTCGGTGCCGGAAGCCAACCCGTCGTTGTCGCTGACGGCATCGCTGGGGATCACCTTTCCGTTCAACATCCTGTTCGGGGTGCCTTTGTATCATATGTATGCGCAATATCTGCTGTCGATGGCCTGATGCCAGCGGCAGTGGGAGGGAGTGGGAGCGACACCCATGGCTGATGCCGAAAAGAACATCTACAAGCTGATGACCATCATGACCGAGGCGGCCATCGAGAACGATGTGCTCAACGAACTGGTCAAGCTGGGGGCGAAGGGCTATACCTCCATCGATGCGCGTGGCAAGGGGCATCGTGGTGTCCGCAATGCCGCCTGGGGGCTGAGCGCCAATGTCCGTATCGAGGTGATGGATACGGAAGAGAATGTCCGCAAGATGGCCGCGGCAATGAAGGAGCGCTACTATCGCAACTATGCCATGTTGATTTTCCTGCACGATGTCGAAGTGATACCTCACGATGATCTGGAGGGCGTGTGGGAATGATCCCGTGTGGGCGTGCTGTCCACATATGGGCGAATCCCGGCCAGGCCGGGGGAGGGGAGGTCGTATTGCAATGGCATGCAACAATTCGGGTGGGAGGTGCGGCAACAGTGGATGTATAGATAATACTCTATCTTCCACATAAGCCGATTTTATTTTTGATTATCGTTCTCCTCCCCTAGGATGCGCATGCTGCGGTATGGCCGCGACAAGTTTCCACGTAGAGGGCAAACCTGCAAGGAGATTGCTGAAGATGAGCAAGGGTTATCAGGCGGGCGTCAAGGACTACCGCGAAACCTACTGGCAGCCGGACTATGTGCCGCTGGATTCGGATCTGCTGGCGTGTTTCAAGATTGTCGCGCAGCCGGGCGTGCCGCGCGAGGAGGCTGCCGCTGCGGTGGCGGCGGAATCTTCCACCGGCACCTGGACCACGGTGTGGACCGACCTGCTTACGGACATGGAATATTATCGTGGCCGTGCCTACCGCATCGAGGATGTGCCGGGTGATGACGAGGCCTTCTACGCATTCATCGCCTATCCACTGGATCTGTTCGAGGAAGGTTCGGTGGTGAACGTGTTCACCTCGCTGGTGGGCAACGTGTTCGGCTTCAAGGCGGTGCGTTCGCTGCGTCTTGAGGATGTGCGCTTTCCGCTGGCCTACGTAACCACCTGCAACGGCCCGCCGCATGGCATTCAGGTGGAGCGCGACAAGCTGAACAAGTATGGCCGTCCGCTGCTGGGCTGCACCATCAAGCCGAAGCTGGGTCTGTCGGCGAAGAACTATGGCCGTGCCGTCTACGAGTGTCTGCGCGGTGGCCTGGACTTCACCAAGGACGACGAGAACATCAACTCGCAGCCGTTCATGCGCTGGCGTGATCGTTTCCTGTTCGTGCAGGAGGCCATCGAGAAGGCGCAGGCCGAAACCGGCGAGATCAAGGGGCACTACCTGAACGTTACTGCTCCGTCGCCGGAGGAGATGTATGAGCGTGCGGAGTTCGCCAAGGAGATCGGCGCGCCGATCATCATGCATGACTACCTGACTGGCGGCTTCTGCGCCAATACCGGTCTGGCCCGCTGGTGCCGCCAGAACGGCGTGCTGCTGCACATCCATCGCGCCATGCACGCGGTGATCGACCGCAACCCCTATCACGGCATCAACTTCCGTGTGCTGGCCAAGGCCCTGCGCCTGTCCGGTGGCGACCATCTGCACTCCGGCACCGTGGTCGGCAAGCTGGAGGGCGATCGTGCCGCGACCCTGGGCTGGGTGGATCTGCTGCGCGAATCCTTCGTGCCGGAAGATCGCTCCCGCGGCATCTTCTTCGATCAGGATTGGGGCTACATGCCGGGCGTCATGCCGGTGGCTTCCGGTGGCATCCACGTGTGGCACATGCCGGCGCTGGTTACCATCTTCGGCGATGATTCCGTCCTGCAGTTCGGTGGTGGCACGCTGGGGCACCCGTGGGGCAACGCAGCTGGCGCGGCGGCCAACCGCGTGGCGCTGGAGGCCTGCGTGGAGGCCCGCAACCGTGGCGTGGAGCTGGAGCGCGAGGGCAAGGAAGTGCTGACCAACGCCGCGCGCCACAGCCCGGAGCTGCGCGTCGCCATGGAAACCTGGAAGGAAATCAAGTTCGAGTTCGAGACGGTGGACAAGCTCGACACCCAGAACCGCTGAGGCGGCTCCGGACGCGAACAACATTGAAGGAGTTGGCAAGTCATGAGCATGGAAATTCAGGACTACGAAGGCGGTCGCAAGTACGAGACTTTCTCCTATCTGCCGGAGATGTCCGCCGATCAGGTGCGCGCGCAGATCGCCTATGCCCTGCGCCAGGGCTGGTCGCCCAGCATCGAGCACACCGAGCCGGAGCGTTCCATGAGCCATTACTGGTACATGTGGAAGCTGCCGATGTTCGGTGAGCAGTCGGTGGACAATGTGCTGGCCGAACTGGAGGCTTGCCGCCGCAAGTATCCGAACCATCTGATCAAGCTGGTGGCCTATGACAACTATGCCCAGACCATGGGCCTGGCGTTCGTGGTCTACCGCGGCTGAACATCACATTATTGGCGGAAGAGGAGTGTTCCTCTTCTGCCTCCTCCCCGATGTCCTGCCATGGAAGTCATGGCGCGGGCTGCTGATTGGTTTTGGCATTTTTCGGATTGTTGAACGCACTACTGAAGGGGCCGGAAATGGCGGAGATGTCACGGACTTCAGCCAAGTCGGGCAGGCAGCTGGCGCTGGAGCGGCGGCGCATGCGAGCGCTGCAGGGCGCGGCTGGTGAAAAGGCGCAGGGCGCGCGGCCAACCCGCCGCCGCCGCAAGCGCAGCGGACCACCTTCCGGGCAGGCGGAGGCGCCCGGCGCCGCGGCGTCCGGCAGCGCTGCCGCAGCGGCGAGCAAGCCGGTAATCGGCCCGGATGGCAAGGAATATTGCTGCGAGGAGTGCGCTCGCCAGCAACTGCCCGAGCCGTGCACGCCATGCACCCTTTCCGCCCAGATGCGCGGTGAGGAAATCGCGCCACAGGCACAGGCGGCGGTGGATGACCTGTGCGAAGTCATCGAGCAGAATCCCGGCACGCTGGGGCCGGCAGGAAACAGCGTGCGTGCCTTCTGCCGCTCGCGCCGCCAGGAGTTGGCGCGCCGCGGACGGCGTGCGGGTGAATCTCTGGGAGATGCCGCGGCGGGGGCGCGCAAGCGGCGCCGTGCGCCAGCAGCTGCCGCTGTCGCCGAAGCTGCTGATGCCTCGCCGCGCAAGGCTGAGACTGTTGAAGTCGGCGATGTGGCCGATGACCGGCAGGCCGCCGAGGTGCAGGCGGTGCAGAACGTCTGCGAGATCATCGAAACCGCGCCGGGAGCGCTGGGCGCCATGGAGGCGTCGGTGCGCGCGTTCTGCCGCGAGCGGCGTCGTCAGCTTGCGCGCATGGGCAAGAAGGCGCTGCGCCCCGGAGGCACAGGCGGCGCCGCGCTTTTGCTGGCGGTTTCCGATGGGCGCGAGCGGGCGAAGATCTGGCGCAAGCAGCGCTGCCGGAAGGGGCGCTCACCCGATGCGCCAGCCTATCGGCCAGCAGGCAAGCTGCCACGCCATCTGCGCCAAGCGCCGTCGAAGGTGGAAGTTACCGAGACCCTCTCCGGCCAGGAGGTAACGGGTGATGGCATCGTTGGCCGCAGCCCCAGGGTAACGGGTGATGAGGCTGGCGCCTGCCGTGTGATCACGGGAACCGAATATCTTGGTGCGGAGCAGTTCGAGGCGTTCTGCGGTGGCACACCGCCCGCCAACCCGCCAAAGGTGCAGGCCAGCATCACCAGCCGCGAGAAGGTTGTTACCGGTACGAAGGTTGGCCCCGCACAAAAGGTAACCGGAGATGAGCCGGGCACGTGTGTGCCGGTAACTGGTACGGAATATCTGGGGCTGGATGATGCGGGCGAATTCTGCTCCGCGGCTCCGGCGCCTGCACCGGAAAAGGTGCATGAGGCTCCCTCGGAGAAGGGGCTGCGCATCACGGGCGTTGATGAAGCGCGTGATGGCCGTGTTACCGGTCTGGAGCAGGGAATTGATCGGCCCATCACGGGCACGCCCTATACGGTTCCGCCCCGGGTATCGGAAGCCCCTGCAAAGGTGGAGGTGTCGCATACTGGCATGGGAAAGCCTGTAACCGGCTCGTTTCCAGCCCGCGCGGTACAGGTAACGGGAAATGAGCCGGGTGGTTGTGCGCCGGTAACCGGCACGGAATATGCACCTGCAGAGGAGGTGGCGCAATTTTGCGGGCGTGCGCCACAGCCCAATCCACCGAAGGTCATGGTGGATACCACGCGCAAGGGGCTGGCGGTAACCGGCAATATTCCTTCGCGCAGCGAAAAGGTAACCGGTGATGAGGCCGGTTCCTGCAGCCGGATCACGGGCACGCCTTACGGCGACGCATCGCGCCAGGGGCTGTGTGCCACCGGGCCGGAGCAATTGGTGAAGCCGGTTTCGCACACCGCACAAGGGGTGCCGGTATCGGGCACGGAAGCCAGTCCGCAGCCGGGTGTAACCGGGAGTGATGTCGGGGCTTGTGCGGTGGTCAGCGGTACGCCCTATGTCAGCGCTGAAGCAATGAGCGAGACCTGTGGCATGACGCCTCCGCCAACGCCGGAGAAGGTGCAGGTAACCTCCACGTGGCAGGGAAACCCTGTCAGTGGTGTGCAGGTTGGGCCGGCTCCAAGGGTTACCGGCAACGAGCCGGGGGCTTGCGCGACCATCACCGGCAACGGTTACTATGGCCGTGAAGAAGTTGCCATGGCGTGCCCCGCCGATGCCGTTGCGCACAATCAGCAGCAGTTGCAGCGTGCGGATGGCCCTGCCGGGAAGCCCATGACGGGTATTCAGCCTGGTCCGGATGAGCAGGTAACCGGCGTGGTGGAGCGCGGCATTTGTCAGCCGGTTACCGGCACGCCCTATGTCGGCGCGGATCAGTATGCCGAGGCATGTGGCGTGCCCGTGGCAGGCGATGCCACTGGTGGCGCTTCCGGCGGATTTTCCATCGTTACACCGGCGCGGGCAGCCCGGCGGGCCATTGGCATCAGTGGCAGTCCCTACGATGCCAGTGGCAAGATCACCGGCTCTGCCAGCAAGGGCATGGGGTTGATTACCGGTACGCCGGAGTTCCGCCATCCGCATCTCTACGAGAAAGTGGAAGGCGCCGATGAGGCACTGCAGGCACAGGAGCAGCAGGAAGCCGCGCCGCGCGTTACCGGCGAGGCCACGGAACCGCGCAAGTTGCGCATCACCGGAGATGACTGGTCGCGCAGCGAGGTGGTAACGGGAACGGAAGGCACCTCCGCGCAGGCGCGCAACCTGACGCGCCGGGGAGGCAAGCCAGCCGAACCCAGCGCCAATGCGCGCACCTGGATGCGTGTGGAGCGTGTCGAAGTGCCGGATTCACGCATTACGGGCAGTAGTGGCAACACCCATGATGGAGCGGTGGTAACCGTATCCGGTGGGGCGCGTGGCTGAAACCGTGCATTGCATGTCGCGGAACGGGCGGTGAAAGGATATTTCGCGGAGTGGTGAAGCCATGAACAGGCGCGAGGCCTACAGGATGCGGCGTGCAAGGGCGCTGGCGCAAGGGCGCAGCGGCGTGGCGCAAGCCCGGCGTGGCGGCGGCGCGCTTGCCGCGGCGCGTGCGGCGGCGGCCATGGCGCCGGGTGCCGCTGCAGGCCTGCCTGGCGTTGCCGCCGGGCCGCGGAGTGATGCGCCCGTGGTGTGCGAAACGCTGCCGGAGCGTGCCTGCCGTCATCCGCTGGCGGACTTGCGCGCCAATGCCGAGCTGGCGCATTGCGAGGAAAGCATTCGCGGACGTTTTGATGCGATCGTTCCCGTGCTCAGAAAGCTTTCTGCAATGCAGCATGAGCCGGGTTTCGAGGAAAAGGCGCAGGCCCTGGCAAATGCGGAACTGGGACACGACCTGCCGGCGCTGCCATTGCGGGATGCCTGGGTAAACGGGCTGGATGTGCGCAACCTGTATGCATATTGCGTGATCCAGGCGCTTTATGCATCGGTGGGCCAGTTTTCCGAGAACCTGCGGGCACAGGCGGCAAGTGGGCTGGATACGCAGAACTTTCTGCTGGAATGCGGTTTTCACAGCGTCAACATATCACCCTGCGCCGACGGCAGGCTGAAGGGTTTTTCGAAATATATCCTGCGCCTGCCGCTGACGGCGCTGGCCGTGCGCAAGTCCTATGCCGGGGCATTGTTCGATGTGGAGGAGGATATCACCCATTGGCAGGCGGTGGAGTTGGCGCGTTGCCGTGAAGGGCAGCCAACACCTCCCGAAGCCGGCACCCGTTATCTGAAGATAGCGGTGTATCATTATAGCAGCTCCGATCCGGCACACGAGGGATGTGCGGCGCATGGCAGCGACGAGCGCAAGGCGGCGCTGGCTGCGCTGGAGCGGCTGGTGGAGTTTCGCGATGCCATCGAGAACACGTTCTGCTGTGGTGCTTCGGTGGACATTCTGCTGATCGGCGTGGATACCGATACGGATGCCATTCGCATTCACGTGCCGGATGGGCAGGGTGATATGGCGCTGGATCGCCTTGTGGACAATG
>JAJRRZ010000208.1 GCA_024279045.1 Alphaproteobacteria bacterium | reverse complement strand
GCTGGAGGCCAAGGTGGCGGCGCTGGAGGGCGGCACGGCGGCGCTGGCGGTGGCGTCGGGCCATGCGGCGCAGATGCTGGTGTTTCATTGCCTGTTGAAACCCGGCGACGAGTTCATCGCCGCGCGCCAGCTCTATGGCGGTTCCATCAACCAGTTCAGGGAATCCTTCAAGCAATTCGGCTGGCATGTGGTGTGGGCCGATGCCGACGATCCGGACAGTTTCCGTGCCGCGCTGTCGGAAAAGACGAAGGCCATCTTCATCGAATCCATCGCCAACCCGTCCGGGCAGATTGTCGATATCGAGGCTATCGCCAAGGTGGCTCAAGAGGCGCATGTGCCGCTGATCGTCGACAACACCATGGCCACGCCCTATCTCGTGCGCCCCTTCGAGCACGGCGCCAACGTGGTGTGTCATTCACTCACCAAGTTCATGAACGGCCACGGCAATTCCATGGGCGGGGTCATTGTCGACGGCGGCAATTTCGATTGGGCGGCAGACGGCAAATACCCGCTGCTGACCGAGCCCAACCCGTCATATAACGGCCTGAAGCTGCATGAAGCCTTCGGGCCCATGACCCTGGCCATCGCCGCGCGGGTGCTGGGCCTGCGCGACCTCGGCCCGGCCATGGCGCCGCTGAATGCCTTCCTCACCCTGACGGGGCTGGAGACATTGCCGCTGCGCATGCAGCGCCATTGCGACAATGCGCTGAAGGTGGCCGAATGGCTGCAGGCCGACAGTCGTGTGGCGTGGGTGCGCTATGCCGGCCTGAAAAGCAGCCCCTATTACGAGCTGCACCGCAAATACTGTCCCAATGGCGCAGGCGCGGTTTTCACCTTCGGCCTGAAAGGAGGCTATGACGCCGGCGTGAAGCTGGTGAACAACGTGAAGTTGTTTTCGCACCTGGCCAACATCGGCGATGTGCGCTCGCTGATAATCCATCCGGCCAGCACCACCCACAGCCAGCTCACCGAAGAGCAGCTCGTCGCCGCCGGCGCCGGGCCGGAGGTGATCCGCCTGTCCATTGGCCTGGAAGACGTGGAAGATCTCATCACCGACCTGGATCAGGCAATGGGGTAAGCGTTGCCGTTGCGGGCATGTGTGTTACACTGCGGTAGGCGGCAATGATTGGAGAACACATCATGATTTCCCGGAAGACAGACGATACACAGGCGCGCGACAGGATCATTCGTGAAGCCATTGAAAATACGCTCAGCCCAGCGCGAATAGGTAATGTACGCGTGCGCGAGGATGTGGATCATATGGGGGATCCCATCTATCGGGTGGATATTGTGCTGGCGCATGATGACGAGGAGCTGGATGTGAACAAGACTATCAGGCTGTGGGAGGCTGTCATCAATGCCCTCAAGGACAGTGGGCATGAAGTGCGCTTTCCGATCTTCACCTTCATGAACCCCTCCGAGGCGCGCGAAAATGCAGCTTGAAGAAGACCTGCTGGAAACTGCGCAGCGTCTCCTGCAGCCCCGCAATAGACGAGGGCGCCCGAAACAGGCTGACCTGCGGCGCGCAATATCCACAGCATACTATGCTGTTTTTCATGCCCTTTGTCGTATGTGTGCTGATGCCTTGGTCGGGATGAGCCGCGATGCGCGGAACGCATGGCAACAGGTATACAGAGCCGTGGAACACGGTTGCACGAAAGATCGCTGCCAAGACAGAGTCATTAAAAATGAGTTTCCATCGGAAACAAGGCTTTTTTGCGCTATATTCTTGCAACTCCAAGAAAAGCGTCATGCGGCGGATTATGATCCTTTCGAGCAATTCCTCGTCAAGGACGCGGAGCAGGTCATCGAGCAGGCCAGAATGGCCATCAGCTATATTGCTCGCAACCAAATGGACTTGAAGCACAGGCGCGCTTTCGCCGTGTGGATTCTGTTGCGTAAGCGCAAGCAAAAGCCGGCTGGGAACTCTACCGTTGCTTGAGCCAGACAGGCGGGCAAACGAGGCTGCGGCTCAATCACCCTCCAGCGTTGTATCAGCCAGCTCTTCCATTTTCAGCGCACCTGGCACCTCGTAATCGGCCCAGACGGGCTGTACCGGAAAAATCACCGCCTGGCCTGCGGTGATGCGTTCTTCCGCTTCCACCGCCTGGGCCAGCCTGTCCAGCCGCAGCAGGGCAATGGCCCGCTCGCCGGATTCATTCACCGAGCCGCTGATTGCACCGATGTGCTTTCCTCCGGCCATCACCGGCGTTTCCTGTTGCACTGGCCCGCTGGCCACCACCGGCACCAGGCGATTGCGCGCCGTGCCGCGATGATGCATGCGCGAGACCACCTCCTGGCCCACATAGCAGCCCTTGGAAAAGCTCACTGCGCCGAGCTGGTCGAAATTGGCCTCGTGGGGAAACAGCTTGCCAGAGCCGATGTCGCGGGTGGAGTCGGGCAGCCCCAGCGCAATGCGCCGCTGATGATACAGCCAGTCATCGCGGCGCATCATTTCGGCGATTTCTCTCATGGTGATGGCCCGCGTGCCCATGCCGGCGTATCGTGGGTCGGCAGACAAGGCAAGGTAGGGGCCTGCGTCTTCGCTGGCATCCACCAGCACGGCAAAATCCTTGCGCAAGGCAATATCCACCTTGCGCCGCAGCTTGTACATCTTCATCCGCGCCAGCAGCGCTTCCGCGGGCTCTTCCGCCACGTCCAGCAGAAAGCCTTCTTCGCCATCGGTGGTTTGCACCGCAAAGACAAACATGTCGAACAGTATCTTGCCCTGAGGAGTGAGCAGTCCGGCCCAGGTGCACTGGCCCTTTTCCAGTCCGTTGATGTCGGCAGTCAACAGCGAGTGCAGGAACTCCCTTGCCTCACTGCCCGCCACCTCGATGACGGCGCGCTCCTTCAGATGCGTGGTCATGATGTTCTGGCTGTCCTCTTTGTCATTGTTGCACCCGGCATGGAAGGATAAGGTATCGGCCAGCAATTCACCAGATGGAGCGCCAGTCAAATGCCATATGACCTGTTGCTGAAGGGTGGAACGGTAATCCTGCGTGGCGGTCCGGCGCAGACGGACGTGGGGGTGCTGAACGGGCGCATCGTCGCCATTGGCGCCATCGATGCCTCCCAGGCCCGCGAGGTGATCGACTGCTCGAGCCTCACCGTCCTGCCCGGCTGCATCGACACCCAGGTGCACTTTCGCGAGCCGGGCATGGAGCACAAGGAGGACCTGCACACAGGCTCGAAGGCCGCCGTGCTGGGCGGCATCACGGCGGTGTTCGAAATGCCCAACACCAGCCCGCCGACAACCACCCGCGAAGCCATCGAGGACAAGCTGCGGCGCGCGAAGGGCCGCATGTATTGCGATCATGCCTTCTTCGTCGGCGCGGCGGCGGAGAATGTCGAACAGCTTGGCGAGCTGGAGCGGCTGCCCGGTGTGTGCGGGGTGAAGGTGTTCATGGGCTCCTCCACCGGCTCGCTGCTGGTGGCCGATGATGACGGGGTGCGCGCCGTGCTGCGCAACATCTCCCGCCGCGCCGCCTTTCACTGCGAAGACGAGCAGCGGCTGGAAGCGCGCAAGACGTTTCGCAAGTCTGGCGATCCATCATCGCACCCCGTCTGGCGCGATGCCGACACCGCCCTGAAGGCCACCGAGCGCCTGCTGCGCATGGCCTCGCAGGAGGGCAAGCGCGTGCATGTGCTGCATGTAACCACGGCGGACGAACTGCCGCTGCTGATGGCGGCGAAGGACTTCGCGACCATGGAGGTAACGCCGCATCATCTGACGCTGACCGACGAGTGCTACCGCGAGCTGGGCACCCTGTGCCAGATGAACCCGCCGGTGCGCGGGCCGGAGCATCGCGCCGCGCTGTGGCATGCGGTGAACAGCGGGCTGGTGGATGTCATTGGCTCCGATCACGCCCCGCACACGCTGGAAGAAAAGGCCCGGCCCTATCCTGACAGTCCATCGGGCATGGTGGGGGTGCAGACGACGCTGCCGGTGATGCTGGATCACGTCAACGCCGGACGGCTGAGCCTGTTGCGGCTGGTGGATCTGCTGTGTTTCGGGCCACAGCGTATCTACGGCATCGCCGGCAAGGGCGCCATCGCCCCGGGGTATGATGCCGACTTCACCATCGTTGACATGAACGCCGAGCACACCATCAGCAACGACTGGATCGCCAGCAAGCCCGGCTGGACGCCTTACGACGGCAGGCGCGTGAAGGGCTGGCCGGTGATGACCATCGTGCGTGGGCAGGTGGTGATGCGCGAGGATGAGATCATTGTCGAGACCCCACAGGGCCAGCCTGTGCGCTTTGTCGAAACCCTGCAACCGGCAAGCTGAAATGGTATCACTCCATGCCTGGGCTCAAGGCGTGAGGTCCACATGTCCTTCGCCGGGGGGTTCATCGCCGGAATACAGCGCCACCCCCAAAAGCTGCTGCTTGTCCTCATCCACCGTCCATGTGAAATGCAGCGGTGCTTCTGTCTGCAGCAGGTGCAGCCAGCGGTCGAATTCCTCCTCCGGCAGATCAATGGCCACGGTGCTGCCTGTTACCACACTTTCCCTGCCTTCCGCCCCCTGCAGGAAATGCATGTAGGCATGGCGCAACGGCTCTCCATTGGGCTTGAAATTCAGGGTGATGGTCTTGCGCGAGATCAGTGCGTCATCCAGCCGGTGATGCGCCATGTGCACCGAAAAGCTGTCCACCTCCGCCACATGCGCCATGATATTCACCATCCGCCTCACCTCCATTGCTGCAAGTTCGCACCCTGCAACAGAGATGGTGCGCCGACCGACCTTGCGCAAGCCGGGCTGGCAGCATGAATTCATGCTGGCGACTCAACAGACTGGCGAAAGGGTATATGATGAAAATGGTACAGCTGGGTGGACTCGAACCACCGACCCCCAGATCCACAAACTGACCAGGCAGATTTTTCCATTTTGGATCATTCTGGATATTTCTGTATAAATCAGATATTTGCTCGAACTCTCGTTTTATTGTCATTGCTCTGGAATGCGCAAAAGTGGTATCTATGTGGTATCTAGGGTCTGGTCTCAATACCTGAGCACTCCCCATGTGCATTTTGGCTTCATATCAGACGGTTTTTCGTTCTTGCCAATAGCTCCACTATTGCCTGCGAACGAAAAACCGCTGCTATTTTGCCAAAACGCCCATGAAAAGCACTCATTTATTGAGACCAGACCCTAG
>JAJRRZ010000207.1 GCA_024279045.1 Alphaproteobacteria bacterium | reverse complement strand
GGGCGCGCATCGAGCAGCTGTTCGGGAAAATCAAGCGGTTCAAGAGAATTGTCCTGCGCTGCGAGAAAACGGCTGTCAATTTCGCATCAATGCTTGCCCTCGTCTGCGCCTTCATCTGGAAAAAATTCGTCCACAGGACCTAGGGGCTGCCAATTCACCGGGCCCCGATCCTTTCCAGTTCGATCTTCGGGCAACGGTTCATGATGACGGTGATGCCTGCTGCACGCGCCTGCCCGGCTGCTGCCGCGTTGACAATGCCCAACTGCATCCAGATCAGCCGCGGGCGCCATGGCAAGGCCAGCACATGCGCCACCGTGCGGCCAGCAGCCTCGGCATTCTGGAAGATGTCGATCATGTCCACCGGCTGCGGCAGGTCGGTCAGCGAGGCAACCACTTCGCGCCCCAGCAATTCCCTGCCCGCCAGCCCCGGATTGACCGGAAAGACCTCATAGCCACGATCCAGCAGAAAGGCCATTACCTGGTGCGATGGCCGTGCCGGCTTGTGGCTGGCCCCGACCAGGGCGATGCTGCGCACCTCCTTCAGCGCCGCCAACGGATCAGCGCCACCGGTTTCCACGTCATGATCATGTCCTGCGTGGCGCCCGTCGCTCATTCGCCCTCGACGCCACCTTCCAGCAGGTTGAGTTTTTTCGCGTAAACAGGATCTTTCATCAGTGCGTGCAGCACCTTGCGATTGTTGACGCTGGGGATGAGCGCGCGCAGGTATTTCAGCAGCTTTTCCCGGCGTTCCTTCGGTAGCTTACTGTCTGCCTCCACCTGCTTGATCTGGCGGAAAATTTCGTCGTCGTGCCCCTCCTCGATGGAAGTGAAGGCAAAGCCGATGTTGGTGATGATGTCGTTCCACTCCCTTACCGACCCGAAGCCGTGCTTGCGGATGATCCCGGCGAACTTCTTCCCTGCCGGTGATTTCTCGGCAAACTCCTGCAGGGTGGGATATTTGGCGATCTCCGCATCGTCGAACTTGCCGTAAACCTCGGCGAAAGCATCCAGGGCGCGTTTCGCGGCATCTTCCGTCAGCTCCACGGCCCTCAGGTCAGGGATATCCTCGCTTATCAAATCTTCCAGGCTATATGCTCCGGCAGGCTCTTCATACTGGAAGTCCGGCGGCACATCCGGCCCGATATCCACCGGCGCACCTTCATCTGGCCCACCAACAGCGCCATCCATGCCTTGCCGGCCACCATCCGGCACATAGGGCAGCAGGCTTTCGGAATCCTTGCCATGCACTGTGCCGCCTTGCGGCACGATGCGGTCCTGATCCTTCTCCGGCATGGGCGCGGCCAGCGCCCCGGCGCCAGCCGTCAACGCCAACAGCATTGCCGCCGTGGTCAGCTTTCGGACATATCCTTTTGTCATGTCCACGCTTTGCTCTTTCTCGCATGCCCCCCGGCATGACGGCCCCGACGAGGCATGATAGGACAGCGGCTTGCCGCAAGGCAAGTCAGGCCCTTGTGGTATAAATTTACCATTATCACAACATGCGGATTCATGCACATTATTCATGTGGCACTTGCCGTTTTGCCACTTGACCATGATGACTGCTCAGGGTATTGAGCGCGGCGGAACAAGCTACACTGTCATCCATAACATCAACCGGAGTTTCAACGGCCATGAAAACCTGGGGCGCGAAGCCCGGCGAGGTGGAAAAGAAGTGGGTACTCATCGACGCCGAAGGCCTGGTGCTGGGGCGTCTGGCATCCATCATCGCCACCCGCCTGCGCGGCAAGCACAAGCCGCATTACACGCCGCATGTGGACTGTGGCGACAACATCATCGTCATCAATGCCGACAAGGTGCGCCTTACGGGCCAGAAGATGCAGAAAAAGAAGCACTACTGGCACACCGGCTATCCCGGCGGCATCAAGGAGCGCACCATGGACAAGATGCTCTCCGGCAAGCGCCCGGAGAAGGTGCTGTACCTGGCGGTGAAGCGCATGCTGCCGAAAGGGCCGCTGGCCTATCGTCAGCTGAAGAACCTGAAAATCTATGCCGGCGCCGAGCACCCGCACGAGGCACAGAAGCCCGAGGTGCTGGACGTGAAGGCGATGAATGCGAAGAACGCGAGGAGGGCGTGATGGCCGAGGAAACCAGCCTGGAAAATCTGGCCGAAGCCGCCGAGGCCGCCGGCATGGCGCAGCAGGAGCAGCCATTGCCGGAGCCGAAGATCGACGAGCATGGCCGCGCCTACGCCACCGGCAAACGCAAGAACTCCGTGGCTCGCGTGTGGGTGAAGCCCGGCAGCGGCAAGATAACGGTCAATGGCAAGCCGGTGGAGGAATACTTCACCCGCGCTACGCTGCAGATGATCCTGCGCCAGCCGCTGGAAGCTGCCGACCGGGCCACGCAATTCGACGTGATGTGCACCGTTTCCGGTGGTGGGTTGTCGGGCCAGGCCGGCGCGGTGCGCCACGGCATTGCCCGCGCGCTGGTCAACTACGAGCCGACGCTGAGGCCGGTGCTGAAGAAGGGTGGCTTCCTCACCCGCGATGCCCGTGTCGTGGAGCGCAAGAAGTATGGTCGCCCCAAGGCGCGGCGCAGCTTCCAGTTCTCCAAGCGCTGAGGCCCTCGGCGATCAAGGCACACACAATACTCTCACGGACAAGGGCCGCCCATGCTGGCGGCCCTCGTTCATTTGTTTGTTCATTTGTTCATCCACCAGAAAATCAGGTTCAGCAGCAGTGTCAGCACGATGGACAAGATGATGGACGTGCCCAGCAGCAGGTGCGCGCTCCAGCCATCGGCGGTGAGATGAATGTCCCCCGGCAGACGCCCCAGACCAAGCTTTTTCACCAGTGGCCACAACAGGCCCAATGCCACCAGCACCAACCCCAATATCACCAGAAATTTCGAAACCGAATCCTGCATGCTGTTCTGCTCCGGATTTCAGGGCCTAGGCTCAGGACCCATAAAATGGGTTGTGCGTGATGTGAATACATGATTCCCTTTCTTCTGCAAGGCACTGATTCTATGGAGGCATTTGTCGATGTCAGAGGGAGGGATGGATCTGTTCTGGCTCACGGACGAGCAATTTGCCCGCATCCAGCCGCTGCTGCCGAGCGACACAAGAGGCAAGCCACGGGTGGATGATCGACGGGTGATCAGCGGCATCATCCATGTCATCCGCAATGGTCTACGCTGGAAGGATGCGCCTACTGCCTATGGGCCGCACAAGACGCTCTACAACCGTTTCCGGCGCTGGGCCGAGAAGAGCGTGTTCCAGCGTATCTTTTCTGCGCTGGCAGCAGAACGAACGAACGATGGCACGCTCATCATTGATGCGACGCACATCAAGGCGCACCGCACTGCTGCCAGCCTGCTGCTGAAAAAGGGGGGCACAGATGCCTCGGACGCACCAAGGGCGGTCTGAATTCCAAGCTGCACGCCGTCTGCAGCGCAGACGGCAAGCCATTGATTTTGTTGCTGACAGAAGGACAGTTCAGCGATTGCAAGGCAGCCTTTGCTCTGCTTGAGCATCTGCCGCCCGGCTCCACCCTCATTGCCGACAAGGCCTATGACAGCCATCGCTTGCGCCATGCCTTGCGGGCACGGAAGATCCATCCCTGTATCCCGGTGCGCAAGGGGCAGTGGGACGATGGCAGCTTCGATCCACGTCTCTATCGACAGCGCAATGTCATCGAACGCTTCTTTGGTCGGCTCAAGGACTTCCGGCGCATCGCCATGCGCTATGATCGATG
>JAJRRZ010000206.1 GCA_024279045.1 Alphaproteobacteria bacterium | reverse complement strand
GACAGACACCACCACCTACACGATCAGCAAATCAGCCTCGAAAAGAGCTGCCGAGCTGATCATCTCCAGTCCGGAACCACACTGACAGAATGTGCAAAGACAATCGCCACTTTGCGCAATGACAACCGCGCCGCTACAGTATCTACGGGAATGGGGTGGGGCGGGATTTCTCATAACCCATTGATTTGATTGGTAGCGGGGGAGGGACTCGAACCCCCGACACGCGGATTATGATTCCGCTGCTCTAACCAACTGAGCTACCCCGCCGGGAGAGGCTGCGCACCCGAGGCCGCCAAGGCCCCGCAGCGCAAGCACGAGCGATATATGAAGCGCACAGGGCAAAAGTCAAGAGACGATTGCAGCCAGCATGAACCAAACAGGCAAGTTTTGTTCAGCCCGCAGAAGCCATGCGTGCTTCCGGCAGGCTGTGCGCCGCTTGGCTCGCACCAGCAGCAGCATTTTCATCCTTGCGGAAGCGCATCATCGTGAACAGGCCGAAGGGCTTCAGCGGCAGTTCCTGCTCCAGCCGCAGCTCGTCGCACACCATCACCGTTTCCTTCGGAAATTCCGGACGCCAGCCTAGGTCTTCCGCGAAGCGCGCCATGCCCTTCTCCACCTTGCCGCGCAGGCCCTTGTCGGTGCTGAAATGATTCACCAGGATCACCTCGCCACCCGGCCTGCACACCCGCGAAAGCTCGCGCATCACCTTCTCGGGCTCCGGCACCACGGTGAGAACATACATGGCCACCACCACGTCGAAGCTGTTATCCTCGAAACGCAGATCACCCGCGTCCATCTCCAGAATGGCTTCCACGTTGTGCAGGTTGCGCCGCCGCACACGCTCGTGCGCCTTTTTCAGCATTTCGGTGGAAAGGTCGATGCCGGTAATGCGGTGCTTGCTGTCATAGGCCGGCAGCGAGATGCCTGTACCCACGCCCACCTCCAGAATGCGCGATGGCGGCAGGGTGTTCATGTAGCGCACCGCCCGCTTGCGCCCGGCATCGGCGATGATGCCGAATGTCAGGTCATATACCGGCGCCCAGCGGGCATAGGCCTTGCGGATGGCCTGTTCGTCCATTTCCGCCAGCGCGCCTTGCCCGTTGGCGCCGTTGAAACGTTTTTCCGTCATGCCAAGCTATCCCTCTCGCCAATGGGACGAGGCAGCAACATGCAGCCATGATCGCGTTGATTTGCCGGGAACCTACACCAATTGCCGATGTTTCGTCCAGTTGTGGCGCATGACAAGCCGTTCAGCCGGGGTTGGCTGCCATGATGACACCACCACCAAACACCCGCGCACCACTGCCCGGATGTTCGTAGAAAACACAGGCCTGTCCGGGCGAAACGCCGTATTCCGGCTGTTCCAGCAGCACCTGCGCCTGGCTTTCTCCTCGCCATGCCAGCGCCGGCGCCGCCGGGCGCGTGGAGCGGATCTTCACATGCAGGCGCAGGGCGTTTTCCTCTCCTTCCGGCAGTGGCGCATCGCCCAGCCAGTTCACCGCGTGCAAGACGATGCGCTGCCGCGCCAGCGCCCGCTTCGGCCCTACCACGACGCGCCGCCTGCTGGCGTCGATGTCCACCACATAGAGCGGCTCGCCAACACTCACCCCCAGCCCGCGCCGCTGGCCGATGGTGAAATGCGCCACCCCTTCGTGTTGGCCCAGCACGCGGCCATCCACGTGCACCACTTCGCCTGGCGCGTGGGCATCGGGCGTCAGCCGCGCCAGCAGGTTGCGATAGCCGCTTTTCGGCACGAAGCAGATGTCCTGGCTGTCATGCTTGTTGGCGACTTCCTCCAGCCCCATGTTGGCGGCGATGCCGCGCACCTCCGGCTTGGCCAGCCGCGCCAGCGGAAAGCGCAGGTAGTCAAGCTGCTCCTGCGTGGTGGCGTAGAGGAAATAGCTCTGATCGCGCGCCATGTCCGCCGGGGTGAACAGCCCGCGCCGCTCGCTGTCTGTCCGCAGGCGGCGAATGTCGGCATAATGCCCGGTAACCAGTGCCGCGGCGCCCAGCGCACGGGCCTTGGCCAGCAAGGTGGAGAACTTCACTGTGCGATTGCAGTCCACGCAAGGGATGGGCGTACGCCCTTCCACATAGGCCTGGGCAAAAGGCGCAATGACCTCGCGGCGGAATTCTTCCTTCAGGTCCATCACATGGTGGCGAATGCCCAGCCGCCGCGCGGCCAGTTTGGCGTCCATGATGTCGCGGCCCGTGCAGCAGGCCTTGCGCTCCTTCGCCAGCTCGGCATCGCCCGCCAGCCGCAGGGTGATGCCGATCACCTCGTATCCCGCCGCTGCCAACAGTGCGGCGGTAACAGTGGAATCCACCCCGCCGGACATGGCCACCACCACCGGTGCGCCATCCGGCAGGTCAACGGCGGCGCGCATCTGATCCAGCAGCCCCTCCGGCAGTCGGGGGGTGATGGTGGTGGCAGTGGACATGGCGGTCGGTTCCGGCTGTGCTGTTCTGGGGCAACCATGCGCCCTTGTTAGCAAATTGTTTGCCTCTGCTTAGACGTTTCTTAAATGCTGCGGCATTACGTTGGCTTCCGGTTGAAGAACATGCAAGGCCTCAGGGATGTCCGTGGCTGGCAGCATATTCCGCCAGCAGCGGCGCCGGGGGCGCGGGGTGCATGCCCCGGCATCAAGACGTGTGTGTGTGTGTGTGTGTGAGTTTGTAGCAGGGTGTAAAGCGTATGAACAATACCGTGCTTTCCAGGGTGAAGGTCGTCATTGGCCCTGATGGCTCGCCTCTTTCCGTTGCCGACCTCCCACCGCCGGGCACTCGGCGTTGGGTCATCCGCCGCAAGGCGGAGGTGGTGGCGGCTGTGCGCGGCGGACTGCTGTCGCTGGAGGAAGCGTGCGAGCGCTATGCACTGACGGTTGAGGAATTCCTCAGCTGGCAGCGCGCCATCGAGAAGTATGGCATGAAGGGCCTGCGCACCACCCGGCTGAAGGAATACCGCGCGTAACAGCGGTATGTCCTTCGGTTGAAGGAAAACATGACAGGGCCCCCGGTGCGTGCTTGTGTGGCGCGCACCGGGGGCCTATTTCCTAGGGTCTGGTCTCAATAAATGAGTGCTTCTCATGGGCATTTTGGCAAAATAGCAGCGGTTTTTCGTTCGCAGGCAATAGTGGAGCTATTGGCAAGAACGAAAAACCGCCTGATATGCAGCCAAAATGCACATGGGGAGTGCTCAAGCTTTGAGTCCAGGCCCTAGGCTCAGGACCCATAAATTTGCACGGCATCTGCGCCATTTGCGCTGCATATCAGCGCCCTTTTGTCCTTGGAAATACCTACGGGTATTCCCGGCGGACAAAAGAACGCTGATATTTTGCGCAAATGACGCATCTGCCATGCCTCTTTATGAGTCCTGAGCCTGGACAGGAAGGCAAACCGCCAGCAAGCGGGAGCAAGTCTCGTGCGCATCGTGTTCATGGGATCGCCCGATTTCGCCGTGCCGTCGTTGCGCGCGCTGGTCGCGCGGCATGACGTTGTTGCTGTCTACACCCAGCCGCCACGCCGCGCTGACCGTGGCAGGAAGGAGCGCCCAACGCCGGTGGCGTTGGTGGCAGAGGAGCTGGGCATCAATGTGCGCTGGCCAGCATCGCTGAAAGGCGAAGAGGAGCAGCGCCAGCTTGCCGCGTTGCGGCCCGATGTGATTGTCGTGGTGGCCTATGGGCTGATCCTGCCGCGGGCGGTGCTGGAAATTCCGCGCCATGGCTGCTTCAACCTGCATGCCTCGCTGCTGCCGCGCTGGCGTGGCGCGGCCCCCATTCAGCGCGCCATCATGGCGGGCGAGGAGACCACCGGCGTGTGCGTGATGAAGATGGATGCCGGGCTGGATACCGGTGATGTGTGTGGCTGCGTGGAAGTGCCCATCGATGACACCACCACCGCCGGTGAACTGCATGATGTGCTCGCAGAGCGCGGCGCGGCGCTGTTGACCGCGGCCATGGACGAGCTGGCCGAAAGCGGCACGCTGGAATGCCTGCCGCAGCCTTCCATCGGCATTACCTATGCGGAGAAGATCGACAAGGCCGAGGCGCGCATCGATTTCGCCCGTCCCGCCCGCGAGGTATTGCGCCACATCCACGGGCTGTCGCCGTTTCCCGGCGCATGGCTGCTGTTGCCGCGTGCCGACAAGCCCGGTGAACATGCTCGCGTCCGGGTGCTGAAGGCGCAACTGGCCGGGCACAGCGGCAGCGGCCAGCCTGGCGAAGTGCTCGACGAGAAGCTGGCCATCGCCTGTGCACAGGGGGCCATTCGTCCGCTGCTGTTGCAACGTGAGGGCAAGGCGCCAATGCCACTGGAGGCGTTCCTGCGTGGATTTCCCGTGGCCGCGGGCACGCTGCTGGCGACGGGTGGCGAGCCGGAAGGAAAACCGTGATGCCGCGTTATGCCCTGCTGGTGGAATACGACGGCACACCGTTCGTCGGCTGGCAGCGCCAGGCCAATGGCCTCTCCGTGCAGCAGGCGCTGGAAGACGCCGTGCAACGGCTCACCGGCCAGCAGGCGCTGGTGCAAGGCGCGGGGCGCACCGATGCCGGCGTGCATGCCAGCGGCCAGGTGGCGCATGTGGATCTGCCACGCGAGTGGCCCGCGCACAAGCTGCGTGCCGGATTGAACTTTCACCTGAAGACGATGCTGTCCCGGCAGGCGCACAACGGCCAGCCGGTGGTGGTGCTGGCTGCCGCGGCGGTGGCGGAAGATTTCCATGCGCGCTTCTCGGCCATCCGCCGCGCCTATGTCTACCGCATCCTCAACCGCCCCGCACCACCGGCATTGCAGGCAAGCCGCGTGTGGCATGTGCTACAGCCGCTGGATGCCGGCATCATGCACGAGGCGGCGCAGGCGCTTGTGGGGCGGCATGACTTCACCACCTTCCGCGCCAGCCAGTGCCAGGCCGACTCGCCGGTGAAAACATTGGATGCCATCAGCGTGCGCCGCGCCGGCAACGCGGGCGAGGAAATTTATATCCACGTTTCCGCGCGCTCCTTCCTGCACAATCAGGTGCGCTCCATCGCCGGTTCGCTGAAGCTGGTGGGGCAGGGCAAGTGGACGGCGGGCGATCTGCGCGCCGCGCTGGAGGCATGCGACCGCGCCGCTTGTGGCCCCGTGGCGCCGCCGCAGGGGCTGTATCTGGTGGCGGTGGAATATCCGGTCGATCCCTTTGCTGCCGAACCGCCTGTGGTCTGAGCGTGGCGCGACACAGGCGTCGCGGCCATCACGTCAACAGGCCAACCAGGGCAATCGCATTTGGCGTCACTTGACGTTCAGGCAGTTGACGTTCATGCGGCAATGTCTCCGTTTTGCGTCATTGCCTTGCTGGTCATCGGGGGCAACTGGCCTGCCGGGGCAAATCCTGATATAGCCCTCTGCCATATTGCCCCGGTGCGGCAAGCATGATGGGGAACATGCAGGCAGGAGCGGGCAGCAATGCCGTTACAGGCGATGGATACCACCGGCGCTACCGGCAGGGTGGAGGCGCGCCGCCGCTTCCGGCGCGAGCCGGTCATCGACCCCTATCGCATCATGTTCGTGGTCGGCATGCTGATGCTGGTGCTGACCCTGTTCATGATCCCGCCGATGCTGGCCGATCTGGTGGCCGGGAATGCCGACTGGGAAGTCTTTGCCGGCGCGGCGCTGACCACCGGCTTCATCGGCCTGATGCTGGCCCTGGTCTCGCGTGATGCCTGGTCGGAGCGGGTGCGTCTGAAGGAAGGCTTCGTCATCACCGTGACCAGCTGGCTGGTGCTGTCATTGTGCGCGGCCATCCCCTATGTCTTCATGGAGCAGCGGTTGAGTTTCGTCGATGCCTGGTTCGAGGCCGTCTCCGGCCTGACAACCACGGGCGCAACCATCTTCACCGGGCTGGATGGCCTGCCGGAGGGGTTGCTGCTGTGGCGTTCCATCACGCAGTGGATCGGCGGGCTGGGCATCGTGGTGATGGCGTTGATCATGCTGCCATTCCTGCGCGTGGGCGGCATGCAGCTGTTCCAGACGGAAAG
>JAJRRZ010000205.1 GCA_024279045.1 Alphaproteobacteria bacterium | reverse complement strand
GGTGCAGAAGGGGGCGGGCGCGCGCTCCTTCATCGCCGATGCCGACTACGAGGCCGCCGGGGCGAAGCTTGCCGTGAGCGCGGCGGAGACGGTGAAGGACGCCGACATCGTGCTGGTGGTGCGCCGCCCCGATGCGCCGGTGCTGGCCGCCATGAAAGAGGGCGCGGCACTGGTCGGCATGCTCGACCCGTGGAGCGACGGCGGCTTCATCGACGCGCTGAACGTGCGCAAGCTCACCGCCTTTTCCATGGAGCTGGTGCCACGCATCACCCGCGCGCAGGCCATGGACGTGCTGTCCTCGCAGGCTTCGCTGGCCGGCTACAAGGCGGTCATCGAAGCAGCGAACCTGTTTCCCAAGATCTTCCCGCTGATGATCACCGCCGCCGGCTCCATTCCGCCGGCGAAGGTGTTCGTCATGGGCGCGGGCGTGGCCGGGTTGCAGGCCATTGCCACCGCGCACCGGCTGGGTGCAGCGGTGTCGGCCACCGACGTGCGGCCCGAAGCGGGCGAACAGGTGGCCTCGCTGGGCGCGAAGTTCATCTTCCTGGAAGAGCTGGCCGCTGCTGGCGAGGGCGGTTATGCAAAGGAGCTGACGGAAGAGCAGAAAAAGCTGCAGGCCGAGCTGGTGGCCGAGCACATCAAGGACATGGACGTGGTCATCACCACCGCGCTGATACCGGGCCGCCCCGCGCCGGTGCTCATCACGCAGGAGATGGTGGAGAGCATGAAGCCCGGCGCCATCATCGTCGATCTGGCCGTGGAGCGCGGCGGCAACTGCCCCTTGAGCAAGCCCGGCGAGGTGGTGGAGCACAATGGCGTGCGCATCATCGGCTACACCAACATGGCGGGCCGTGTGCCAGGCAACGCCAGCGCGATGTATGCCAACAACCTGCGCAACTTCCTGAAGCTGCTGGACGGCGAGGACGGCCTGAAGATCGACACCGGGGACGAGATCATCATCGGCACGCTGCTGACCCGCGATGGCAAGCTGGTCAACGAGCGCGTGAAGGAGCTGCTGGGCCTGGACGACAAGCCCGCCGAACAATCCGAAACAGCGCGGAAGAACAATGCATCCGGGCAGGCAGGCGCGACGAAGAAGGCCAAGACAGCGAAAAAGACCGCGTCAACCCAGCTCGACAAGCAATGAGACGGTGAAAGCCATGCAGAACGTGCAGGAACTGGTCGACAAGGCGCAACAGGCCGCCGAAATGGCCCGTCGGGCCGCCGAACAGGCCGCAGCCGCGGCGGACGCGGCGCAGCAATACGTGGCGCAGGCGGCGGCCTCCGGCGGTGGCGATGCTGCGGCACAGGCCGCACAGGCAGCGGCATCGGGCAACCCATTCATCTATCTGTTCGCCATCTTCGTGCTGGCGGTATTCGTCGGCTATTACGTGGTGTGGTCGGTTACCCCGGCGCTGCACACGCCGCTGATGTCGGTTACCAACGCAATTTCTTCCGTCATCGTCGTCGGCGCGCTGCTGGCGGTGGGCGCGGGCGCGCTGTTCTCCGGCACGGCGGTTACCTTCGGTTTCATCGCGCTGATCCTGGCGGCGGTGAACATCTTCGGCGGTTTTCTGGTTACCCAGCGCATGCTGGCCATGTTCAAGAAGCGGCAATAAGGGGGCGCTGGCATGTCGCAGGAACTCGTCATTCTGCTCTACCTCATCTCCGGCGGGCTGTTCATCCTGGCGCTGCGCGGCCTGTCGCATCCGGATACCTCGCGGCTGGGCAACTACCTGGGCATGGCCGGCATGGCCATCGCCGTGCTCACCACGCTGTTCATCATGCCCAGCCTCGGTGCGCTCACCTGGGCGCTGATCATCGTCGGCTTCGCCATTGGTGGCGGCATCGGCGCCTATATCGCCCGGCAGATCCCCATGACCCACATGCCGCAGCTTGTCGCGGCGTTTCACTCGCTGGTGGGTCTCGCGGCGGTGCTGGTGGCTGCCGCGGCGCTGTATGCGCCACAGGCCTTCGGCATCGGCGCGCCGGGGGCCATTCATGGCGCATCGCTGCTGGAAATGTCGCTGGGCGCGGCCATCGGCGCGATTACCTTCACCGGCTCGCTCATTGCCTTTGCCAAGCTGCACGCGCTGATGTCGGGCAAGCCCATCATGCTGCCCATGCGCCATGTCATCAACATCGCCCTGGGCCTGCTGCTGGTGGTGCTCATCGTGATGTTCATGAAGACGGAAAGCCACGCCGCCTTCTGGCTCATCGTGCTGGTCTCACTGGCGCTGGGCGTGCTGCTGATCATCCCCATCGGCGGGGCGGACATGCCGGTGGTGGTGTCCATGCTCAACTCCTATTCCGGCTGGGCCGCCGCCGGCATCGGCTTCACGCTGCAGAACGTGGCGCTGATCATCACCGGCGCGCTGGTCGGCTCTTCTGGCGCCATTCTCTCCTACATCATGTGCAAGGCGATGAACCGCTCCTTCTTCTCCGTCATTCTCGGCGGCTTCGGCGCCACAGCGGCCAGCGGCGGGGAAGACGAGGGTGAGAAGCCCGTGCGCGCCGGCTCCGCCGAGGATGCCGCCTTCCTGCTGAAGAACGCACAAAAGGTCATCATCGTGCCCGGCTATGGCCTGGCCGTGGCGCAGGCCCAGCATGTGCTGCGCGAAATGGCCGACGAGCTGAAGGACAAGGGCATCGAGGTGAAATACGCCATTCACCCGGTGGCCGGGCGCATGCCGGGGCACATGAACGTGCTGCTGGCGGAGGCCAACGTGCCATACGAGGAGGTCTTCGAGCTGGAGGATATCAACTCCGAATTCGCCGACACCGACGTGGTGCTGGTGGTGGGCGCCAACGACATCACCAACCCGCTGGCCAAGGAAGACCCCAGCTCGCCGATTTACGGCATGCCGGTGCTGGAGGTGTGGAAGGCAGGCAACGTGCTGTTTGTCAAACGCTCGCTGTCGCCGGGTTATGCCGGCATCGACAACCCGCTCTTCTACCGCGAGAACACCATGATGCTGTTCGACGACGCGAAGAAGATGCTGGAGAACATCGTCAAGGCCCTGAAGGACTGAGGCGATTGTGAAAAAAGTATTGTGGCCGACGACGCTGTCGGCCACAATACTTTGTCGAACGTGAATAATCAGGTTTGAGGCCTGCCTGTTGGCACTGGAGCGATGAGGCGGGCGGCTGGTGGCGGACGCGCTGCCGGAGACGGCGGATGACGATCCGCTCACCCCTCTGACCGCGCCACTGCGCCGGGCCATTGCCTTTACCGTGGCCAAGACCACGGGCTTTGACGTGCTGGAGGACATCCACGAGGAACTGCAGCGCGCTGAAGGAGGGGCTGCCGTTCGCCGAGTTCCGCAAGCGGCTGGAGCCGAAGCTGAAGGCAAAGGGCTGGTGGGGGCGCAGGGAAGTGATCGACCCGGCCAGTGGCGAGGTGGTGGAGGCGCAGCTGGGATCGCGCCGGCGGCTGAAGGTGATCTACGAGGCCAACATGCGCACGGCGCGGGCCGCCGGCCAGTGGGAGCGGGCGCAGCGCACGAAGCGCATGCTGCCCTATTTCGAATATCGCCTGGGGCCGAGCAAGAAACACCGGGCGCATCACGCCGCCTGGGCAGCGAAGCCAACCATCCTGCCGGTGGATGATCCGTGGTGGAATGTGCACTATCCGCCCAATGGCTGGGGCTGCAAGTGCTGGCTGCGGCAGATCAGCCGCCGCGAGGCCGAGCGCAAGGGCGGGCCAATCGAAAGTCCGCCAATCGAGTATCGCAACTGGATCAACCGCCGCACGGGCGAGATGGAGAAAATCCCTGTGGGCATCGACCCCGGATGGCACACCAACCCGGGCAAGGCGCGGGCACGGCTGCGGGCTGTGCGGCAGCGCATGAGCGCAAAACTGGGTAGCTTGCCAAATTATCTGGTGCGCGGTGCGTTGCAGCACATTCTGCAATCGGATGGGTTTCGTCTTGTTGCAAGAGGTCTGGCGCCATCTCGCATGGCGCTCCCTGCAGGACTGCTGCCACAGCTCATGCAAAAGGAGATTGGCAGCCCGGGCAATGTGGTGTTGTTGAGCAACGAGACGGCCAGAAAACAGATCAGTCACCATCCCGAGAGCTTTTCCGCCAGGCCGGAAGACGTTTATCGCCTTGTTCCATTCATTCTGGAGAATGCCCGCGTTTTTCTCGAAGAGCACAAGCCCGGGCATTACAGCGTGCATGCCATGATAAATGATGAAGGATGGAGGGTGATCTTCAAGCTGACCAAGAACGGCGAATTGTTTCTGGTGAGCATGCACAGGCTCAACAGGCGCACATGGCGCAAGGCCGTGCGCCACGCAAAACGCATCATTTTCGACAGGCAAGAAAAATAGCTCCCGGAGGGCCGCCACCCCCTCGCAGCCGATACTGGCTGGCTTGGCGTGAATGTCGCTCGGGAGCTGACATATATATAATGTATCAATGCATGGCTGTCCACCGCGCCTGACGGTGAGCCGAATAGAAGCCCCAGGAGCGGCCTTTCTCCTTCCCGGCACCCTACCCACCAGAAATTCGCCAACGCGCGTGTGTGGTGTTCGATGACTATTCGATGGCGATGTTTTTGATGGGGGTGCAGACTTCACTATCCGTCCACGCTTCCTGCGTGATGGTGGGCCTACACCGGGGGGTCTTTGACGAAATCAGGCAGAGGATCGATCAAGCTAGCGACTGATCCGGCAGCTCCGCCTCGAATTCGAAGAGAACCTCGTTGTCGCGCGATGGAAGCACCACCTTCCAGCTTGGCAAATAAACGCCCAGCAGGCTGGGTTCACTAGCAAGCTGACCATCCTTCACGTTGACCAGCACATAATATTCTTGCTTTGTAGCCAGCCAAGCAGGCTGACCCGTTCCCTCAGGCACGATCAGCGAGCCAAAAGGGAGATGGGAAACCACTTTATGGGTGTGGATTGCCCTGGTGTAATCAGGACGCAAGACGGCACCATCAAATTGCAGGAACTTGTCGAGGCTTGAAACCAGAGTGGCCGTCGGGTGCTCGTAGAACATCAAAAAAACCGTGCTTTCCTTGGCTTTCATCTTGATGCCGAATATGCCTTCGTTCGCTTTCCAAACGAACTTTCCAGGCTCGCAGTCCTCTGCTTTCAGCAGCCTGGGCTGAATATCCACCTGCATGACTTCCCTCCCCGGGGCAGCCGCCCCCATTATTTGCCGCTGCCTGACGTGGCCATTGTGGCCACATGAGCAGGCAGAAATCAACTCTCACGGTGAAGCTCTCCCTGGCCGGGGCGGAGGCGGCAGGCTGGCAGCCGCCGGAATGGATCATGCTGATCCCCGCCGGGCGCATCGAGGCCGTTGATGGGCGGGTGTTTATCAACGGTGTGCCCGAGGCCATCGTGGCCGCCTTTCAGCGCCACGGGCTGGAGCTGCCCATCGACATCAATCACAAGATGGAGCTGATGCCCGCCGGCGAAGAGGCACCGGCCATGGGCTGGATCACGGCGCTAGAGGTGCGCGAGGGTGCCATATGGGCGCGCGTGGAATGGACGCCGCGCGGCGCGCGGGCGCTGAAGGATCGCGAATACCGCTACATCTCCGCGGCCATCGAGGGCGATGTGCGCCCGTCCGTGCGCGTGGTGGAGATCCCGGCGGCGCCGGCGGAAACGGATGGCGAGACGGGGGCGGACGGCTGAGGCATGGCTTGCGTGAGCGCGCAGGACATCATCGAGCTTTACGGCGGCGACTTCTTGCTGCTGGTGGCGGAGCGGGACGGCGAGGGCGACCTGGCCGGGCTGAAGACGGCTGCTGCCGTCATGGATGCCTGTGCGCAGGCCAGCTCCCAGGTAGACAGCTACATCGGCGCGCGCTGGGGGCATGACGGTGATCGCCACATATCGCGAGATGATGCTGGCGGCCATCCGTGCTGTGATGCCGCAGCTGAAGGAGGTGGTCTCGCACCCGGGGCGCTTCGACCTAGGCGAACTGAAGCGCATTTCCATGCGTGCGCCGGCGGTGCGGCTGGCCATCCTGGGCGCGCCGCGCATAGAGGAGACGTCGGATGAACGGCTGCGTGTGGATCTGTCGCTGGCCGCCTTCGTGATTACCTGCGATGCGCCTGGCCTGGCCCGCGATGTGGCGGCGCTGAACATCATCGAGACGCTGATGCGGCTGGTCAGCCTCAACCAGTGGCGGGTGGCGGAAGATACGGGGTTCGGCCTGCTGCTGCCGCGCGAGATGCGGGTGGATAACCTCTAGTCCGGCGAGGTGGACAAGCGCGGGGTGGCGCTGTGGGGCCTCTCCTGGCGGCAGGAGATGATCCTGGGCGAGGCCGGGCCGCTGCCGGCGGGGCTGTATGTGCGCTTCGCGCGCGAAGATCCGGCACCAAGGCTGGTGGCCACGGGCAGGCAGGGAGGTGGCGGCTGATGCTGGAGGAGATCATCCATCGCCTCGAGGAGCTGGAGCGGCGTCTGGCCAACGTGGTGCGCATGGGCCGGGTGGTGGAGGTGGATGCCGCCCGCGGCCTGGTGAAGCTGCAGGCGGCGGGGCTGACCACCGACTGGCTGCCGTGGACGACGCAGGCCGGGGAGGTCAACGTCTTCATCCCGCCCAGCGTCGGCCAGCAGATGATGCTCGTCAGCCCCTCCGGCGAGCCGGGCCAGGGCTGGGCGGTGCCTGCCGGGTTCTCCAACCAGTTCGCTCAGCCGCATGACCAGGCGGGCGAGAAGGCGGAGCTGAAGGGCAAGATATCCTTGAAGGTCTACAAGTTGACGGTGGGCGATCGGCCCATCCATCACATCGATGCGATGAACGGCATCCGTATCATCAACGGCGTGGACATCATGGCCGATGTGCGCGCGCATCTGGGTGTGTGAGGTGAGCCATGGCATGCCCTGTGAAGGAAGCGCTGAAAGAGGCCATCGAGGAGGCATCGAAAGGCTCTTCGAAGACCGATGAAACGGTGCGTGAATGGCCCGTTACCATCGCGCTGACCGCACCGGTGGAGGTGGGCGGGCACAAATACACCAAGCTCACCTTCCGCTCCCCGTGCGGGCGCGACTGGGTGCGCGCCGAGCAGGCCACAGGCTCCAAGCTGGAGAAGATGCACGCGGTGCTGGCCTCGCTGGCCGAGGTGCCGGAGGAGGTGTTCCTGGAGCTGGATCATCGCGATCACCTGAAGTGCCTGGAGATCGCGCGGGATTTTTTCTCGGCCTACGAGCTGGCCCTGCTCGACCCCGTGTCCTTGCTCTCGTGAGCGTGGCGCTGGGCTGGGGGCCGGCGGATTTCGAGGCCGCCGAGCTGGCCACGCTGGGAGACGTGATCGAGGAGGCCATCCGCCTGAAGACGCCGCCGGAGAGGTGATCACATGTCTGATCTCACGGTCGCTCTGGTCCTGCGCGCGGTTGACCGCCTGTCCGGCCCGCTGAAGAGGGCCGGGCGGGCGGTCGGCCTGTTGGCGCGCGAGGCGCAGCGCTCGGGCCGGCAGATGCGCGCGGCGGGTGCAGGCTCGGAGCACTTTGCCCGCTCCCAGCGGCACGTGCGGCAGACGGTGGAGCAGACCACCCGCGCCGTGCAGCGCCAGGCCGAAGACCTGCGGCGCCTGGCGCGGGCGCGCGAGGAGGCGGCGAAGCGCCTGCGCGAGCGTGGCCTGGCGGCTGCCGGCAAGCTGGCGGCTGGTGGTGCGGCAGCCACGGCTGGCGCATATGGCGTGAAGCGGCTGGTGGAAGGCGCCATCAATCCGCTGCGCGCGGTGGAGAAGGCCAAGGGCGAGCTGATGACGCTCGATCCGAAAAACATAGAAGTATGGATGCGCACCGCCCGACAGGCGCAGCGGCAGATTTCCGGCATGATGGCGGCGGACTTTTTGCGCGCCGGCTATGATATCAAGAGCGCGCTGTCCGATCTGACCGATGAGGCGCAGGCCTCAATGACCAAGGCGCTTGCCTGGACGGCGAAGGCCACTCAGGCCAGCGCACCGGAGATGGCCGAGCTGTTCACCTCCGTGTTTGGCGTCTATCGCCAGCAGTTCAAGAAACTGTCTGATGCTGAGTTTGGCGATGTGATCGCCGGCATGACCGCACGTGCGGTCAGGGCATTCAAGACTTCCGGCCCGAAGCTCAAGCAGGCATTGCAGTCGGCCACTGCGGCGCCATCAAAGATCGGCATGTCCATGGCCGAGGTTTATGCGACCTTGGGCATGCTGCAGACATCCATCGAGCCAGGAGAGGCCGGCACGGCGCTGAAGGCCTTTGCATCCAAGGCGGCGGAGGCGGAACAGCGCTTCCGCAAGATGAAGCTGAGCACCCGATTGCTGGACGAGAAGGGCATGCTGCGCAAGTTGCCGGACATCCTGGATGACTTGCAGCGCGCCTTCGGCAAGACGCTCGATGCCCGCGAGATGGCGGCCATTCAGAAGGCCTTTGGCTCGGAAGAGGCCATCAAGCTCATCGCCAACTTGTGGAGCCAGCAGGCGGCATTGCGGCAGAAGATCGAGGAGGTGCGCGCAGGCGGGCAGCGCGGCTTGCCAGAGGCCATGGAAATGGCGCGCCGCGGCATTGCCAATCTCGACGATCGCCTGGTGCTGCTGGCGCAGAAGTGGGATCTGCTCAAGCAGCAGATCGGCGAGGCCTTTGCCCCGGTGCTGGAGCGGCTCATCCCGGTGGTGGCCAACGCCATCGACTGGTTCAGCGCACTGATGAAGCAATATCCGAAGCTGGCCACCGGCATCGCCACAGCGGTGGTGGGCTTCGGTGCGCTGCTGGCGGTGGCCGGGCCGCTGATGATGGCGCTCTCCACCTTGGTGGGCACGCTCACCATGGCGGCCTTCGCCTTCCGCCTGTTTCGCGCCGCCAAGCTGCGAGGCATGGCGGCGGAGATCCTGCAGGTGGGGGCGGCCATGGACAGCGTGGCACGCAAGAAATGGCGTCTGCCGCGGCTGCTGTGGCGCATGGCCATTGCGCCGCTGCGCTGGGCGATGTTCGTGCCGCGGCTGGCGTGGCGCGCTTTCGTCTCTCCGCTTAGGTGGGCTGGAGGGATCATCGCTCGTATCCCGTGGGGTGCCCTGGCTGGCCGCCTGCGTTGGGATATGCTCATCCGCCCACTGCGCTGGGCTGCCGCCCTGATCCCGCGCATCCCCTGGGGACGCGTCATCGGGGTCGGCTCTCTGGCGACGGCTGGCCAGCTGGCCGGGCGGCTGCTGGGCCGCAAGGTGCTGGCCGGGCTGGCCATGTTCATCCCCTACGTAGGCCCCGCCATCTCCGCCGCGCTTATCGGCTGGGACATCTGGGACACCATCATCAAGCCCCTGGCCTGGGACAAATACATCCTGCCCACGCTGGCCAGTGCCTGGGCAGCGGTGCGGGCACGGGTGCAACAGGCCTGGGCGGCCATCCGCAACATGACGCCGCTGGATTGGGCGCGGCTGGCGCTCACCGGCCTGCCGGGCGTGGTGGCCAGCATCATCCGCAGCTTCACGGGCATCGACCTCACCGGTGCCGGCGCGCGCATCATGCAATCACTGTGGACGGGCCTGAAGTCCGTGGCCAGTGGTCTGCTGGACTGGGTCAGTAAGATTGGCTCGAAGATCGCCGGAGCGCTGGGGGTGGGCGGCAAGACAGTGCGGGGCATGCGCACGCGCAGCAGCGCGCCCAAGGCTCCCGAGACGGACATTCCCATGTTCGCCCGTGGTGGCTGGATGCGTGGAGGCATGCCCGCCATCGTCGGCGAGCGCGGCCCTGAGCTGATCTTTCCCACCCGCGCTGCCTGGGTGGCCAGCAACGACAACCCGCGCTGCCTGGGTGGCCAGCAACGACAACCTGCGCCGCCTGGTGATCCGCGCCGGACAGGCTCGCGCGGCGCTAATGCAGGCCGCAGCCGCCGCCGCGGTGACTGCGCCCATCGTCTCGCTGCCGCCGCAGATGCTGCACGGCCCGCCGCCCGCCGCCGTGGCCCCTGCACAAACGTCTGCCTCCACCGCGCCAGCAGCTGGCCAGCAGGGCGTGCAGCAGATCACCGTGCACATGACCATCAACGTGCAAGGCCAGAGCGATGCCCGCGACATCGCGCGGGAGGTGGACAGGGCACTGCGGCGCTCCATTCGCTCTGCTCTGCATGACATCGAGGACAGAGGCGCGGCGTGATCGTCGATGCGGGCATGACCATCATGATGGGCCTCGGCCCTTTCCGCTTCTCCGTGGCCGGCGCGGTGTATCAGCAGCTTACCCGCGAGGTTACGGCGCGCTGGCCGGCGCAGGAGCGCGTGGGCCGCCGTCCGGCGTTGCAGTTCACCGGCCCCGGCGAGGAGCGCCTGACGCTGGAGGGCACCATCTATCTGCACTACACCGGCGGGCTGGATCAGATCCGCGGCATGCGCGCCCAGGCACTGGCGGGCGCGCCGTTGATGATGGTCTCCGGGCTGGGCGACGTATTCGGCCTGTGGGTGATCACCGCGGTGCGCGACACCGAAAGCTTCCTGCGCGCCGATGGTCTGCCGCGGCGGGTGGAGTTCACGCTGGAGCTATCGGCCTATGGGCCGGATGGCGCCGGCATGGGCGGAGGGCTGTTCTGATGGCCACCACCTACATCACCGTGCAGGACGATCGGCTGGATCGTATCTGCCAGCGCCATTACGGCGCCTGCCGCGGCGTGGTGGAGCAGGTATTGGCCGCCAATCCGCGGCTGGCCGATCATGGCGTGCTGCTGCCCGCCGGCGTGCGCATCCACCTGCCGGACATCACGCCCGAGCACATTCGCCCGCAGGTGCGCCTGTGGGATTGACGGAGGGCGCAGCGCCATGACGCCGGACTTCAGCATCGAGGTGGATGGACAGGATGTAACCGGGCGCATCAACGACCGGCTGCTGTCGCTGACCATCACCGACGAGGCCGGCACGAAAAGCGACCGGCTGGAGCTGGTGGTGGAAGACCGCGACAACCTCGTGGCCCTGCCGCGCACCGGTGCTCAGGTGAAAGTGTGGCTGGGCTATCGCCAGACGGGACTGAGCTACATGGGCCTGTTCGTGGTGGATGAAGTAGAGGTGAGCGGCGCGCCGGAGCAGATTGTCATCCGCGCCCGCGCTGCGGACATGCGCAAGAGCCTCAAGCAGCAGCGCACGCGGCATTTCGAGCACGCCACGCTGGGCGCGGTGGTGCGCCAGGTGGCCGGCGAGCACGGCCTGCATCCGGTGATCGACCAGGAACTGGCCGGCATCGAGATCGTCTATCTGGCGCAGACGGAGGAGAGCGACATGCACCTGCTCACCCGCCTGGCGCGCACCCATGACGCTACCTTCAAGGTGGCCGACGGGCGGCTGCTGTTCGTGCGCCGCGGCAGCGGCAAGACGGCATCCGGCCAGCCCATGCAGGCAAGGCTGGTGCGCAGCGACCTTATCGACTGGACGGCCACTATCAAGGAGCGCCCGAAATATGGCCAGGTGCGCGCGCGCTGGCATCACCGAGGCGAGGCCAGGCCGCGCACCGAGACGGTGGGCGATGGCGATGGCCCCGTCTTCGGGCTGCGCCATGAGTATCCCGACCGTGCGCAGGCGCAGGCTGCAGCGCGCGCGCAGCTGCGCAAGCTGAAGCGGGGCGAGCGCACCTTGCGCCTGACCACCAGCGGTAATCCGGCCATCGTGGCGGAGGCCGAGCTTGTGGTGTCCGGCGTGCGCGATGGCGTGGATGGAGAGTGGACGATCAGGACGGCCATCCACCGCCTGAACGGCCAGGAGGGATATCTGACGGAGGTGGAAGCGGAAGCAGAGATCGACGGCTGAAAGGCGTTCGAAGGGTGTGTGAACAACCGCTACCAGGGAGTGCATACGCACCGGAAAGGCGATCGCAAAAACTGTCACACCCGCTCATATAAACTGTCGCGCTACAGGTTGGTGGAAAGCGTGGTCGTTGCCCCGCGCTGACCTGCGTTGGCAAGAAGTCAAGGCCACTATGTGGCCCTGGCGCCCCCAAGGGGACTCGAACCCCTGTTTCCGGCGTGAGAGGCCGGCGTCCTAGGCCACTAGACGATGGGGGCGGCGCTGAGGTTTGTATAATTATGGCTGCCGGAGAGCGCAAGAGGGCTGTTGCGCGGCGGGGCGCAAGCCTGTCATGCGGATGGTGGCATTCATGTGTTGTGCCGGCGGGCCATGGCCTCGGCAAAGCGGCGGAACAGGTAGTGGGAATCCTGCGGGCCGGGCGAGGCTTCCGGGTGGTGCTGCACGGAGAAAACATCACGATCGACGAGCGCGATGCCGCAGTTGGTGCCGTCGAACAGCGAGACATGGGTTTCTTCCACCGTGCCTTCAGGCAGGGAGGCGGCATCGACGGTGAAGCCGTGGTTCATGGAAGTGATTTCCACCTTGCGGGTGGTGAAGTCTTTCACCGGGTGGTTGGCGCCGTGGTGCCCCTGTTTCATCTTTTTCGTCTGTCCGCCGAGGGCCAGGGCGAGCATCTGATGGCCCAGGCAGATGCCGAACATGGGTTTGCCGGAGTCGATGAGCTTGCGGATGGTGGGGGCGGCGTGTTCGGCGGTGGCGGCGGGGTCGCCCGGCCCGTTGGAGAGGAAGATGCCGTCGGGGTTCAGGGCGAGAATGTCTTCCGCCGGGGTATCGGCGGGCACGACGGTAACGCGGCAACCGGCGTCCACCAGGCAGCGCAGGATGTTCTTCTTGATGCCGAAGTCGATGGCCACCACGTGGTGGCGCAGGCTGTCCGCCGCCGGGCGGGAGAAACCCTCCGGCCAGCTCCAGCTGCCCTCGATCCAGTCATGGCGGGTGGTGGTGCTGACCTGGCTGGCAAGGTCTGCGCCGACAATGCCGGGCCAGTCGCGGGCGCGGCGCTTCAGTTCGTCGAGGTCGAAGTCGCCCGCCGGGTCATGGGCGATGACGGCATTGGGCATGCCGTTTTCACGGATGAAGGTGGTAAGCGCGCGGGTATCCACGCCGCAGATGCCGATGATGCCCTGGTCCTTCAGCCAGTCGTTGAAGTGCTGGGTGGCGCGCCAGTTCGACGGGGCGGTGATGTCGGTGTGCAGCACGCAGCCGCGCACGCGCGGCAGGTCGGACGGGGCGCGCATGGCGGGGTTGGTGGTTTCGTCATCGTCGGGATTGGCGCCGACGTTGCCGATGTGGGGGAAGGTGAAGGTAACGATCTGATCGGCGTAGGAGGGGTCGGTGAGGATTTCCTGATAGCCGGTCATGGCGGTGTTGAAGCAGACCTCCGCCTGGGCGGAGCCGGTGGCGCCAATGCCCTTGCCGCGTATCACCGTGCCGTTGGCCAGCACCAGCACGGCGGTGGGTTTTTCTTCCGTCCAGGGGGCGGGGGAGGTGGCGGGCGCGTTGCTCATGGCAAGACCTCGGCATTTGTCAAGGTTGCAAGCGGCTGGCGGCAGGAGTATCTGTTTGCGCAGCCAAAGGCAAGCGCCCCGTTAGGGGTTTCGGGGAGGAAACATCATGGCCGACGACTTGCGCAGCCGCATCGAGGAAGAGCTGAAGCTGGCCATTCGCTCGCAGGACAAGGTGCGCATGGGCACGCTGAGGCTGATTGCTGCGGCCATCAAGGACAGGGACATTCAGGCGCGCGGCACCGGCAAGGATGATACGCCGACGGAGGCCGACCTGCAGGCGCTGCTGATGAAGATGGTCAAGCAGCGGCGCGAATCGGCGGAGGTTTACGAAAAGGGTGGCAGGCCAGACCTGGCGGCGCAGGAGAAGGCGGAAATCGCCATCATCGAGGAGTTCCTGCCGCGGCAGATGAATGAAGAAGAGATTGCTGCGGCGGTGGAGGAGGTTATTGCCGAGACCGGTGCTGGCGGCCTGAAGGACATGGGCAAGGTGATGGGCGCGCTGAAAGGCAGGTATGCCGGGCAGATGGACATGGCGAAGGCCTCGCGGCTGGTCAAGGAGAAGCTCGGAGGCTGAATGTCTCCGGCGTCGTCCACGTCCTGTCCACAGATCGCGCATCGGCATTTGCAGCAGCGCGCGCGGTTCCCCACATTGAAGGCACGGGTTGCCACAACCGGACAGGGCCGGTCATGCGTTTTTCCGATTCATTCCTGGAGGAAATCCGCGCTCGCCTGCCGATTTCGCAGGTGGTGGGGCGGCATGTGCAGTGGGACAGGAAGCGCTCGCACCCCAGCCGCGGCGATTATTGGGCGTGTTGCCCGTTTCATCACGAGAAGACGCCGTCGTTTCATGTCGATGACCGCAAGGGCTTCTACTACTGCTTCGGCTGCCATGCGAAGGGCGATCATTTCCGCTTCCTGACCGAGAAGGAGGGGCTGAGCTTCGCGGAGGCGGTGGCGCAACTGGCCAGCGAAGCGGGGCTGGAGCTGCCCAGGCCCGACCCCAAGGTGCGCCAGCGCGAGGAAAAACGCCTCGGCCTGATGGATGTGCTGGAAGAGGCGGCGCGGTTCTACGAACAGCAGTTGCGCGGCGAAGCAGGCAGGGAAGCGCTGGATTATGCACTGTATCAGCGCGGACTTACGGAGGAGACACTGCGCACCTTCCGCATTGGCGCGGCACCGGATGCACGCGATGCGCTGTATCGGCATCTGAAGGGCAGGGCCGTGGATGTCGCGTTGATGGAGGAGGCCGGGCTGGTGGCGCGGCCAGAGGATGGCGGCGCGCCGTATGATCGCTTCCGCAACCGGCTGATGTTTCCCATCCGCGACGTGAAGGGCCGCGTTATCGCCTTTGGCGGGCGGGCGCTGGGCGAGGCGCGGGCGAAATACCTGAACTCGCCGGAAACACCAGTGTTTCACAAATCAAGGGTGTTGTTCAATCTCGACCAGGCGCGTCAACCGGCCTTCGAGCGTGGCTCCATCGTGGCGGTGGAAGGCTACATGGACGCCATCGCCCTGCATCAGGCTGGCCTTGCGCATGTGGTGGCGCCGTTGGGCACGGCGCTGACGGAGGTGCAACTGGCCATGCTGTGGCGTGTGGCGGCGCAGCCGGTGCTGTGCTTCGATGGCGATGCGGCGGGGCTCAAGGCGGCGTGGAGGGCGCTGGAGGTGGCGCTGCCGCACCTGCAGCCGGGGCACAGCCTGCGTTTCGCCTTTCTGCCACAGGGCATGGATCCGGACGACATGTTGCGCGAGCAGGGGGTGGAGGCATTCGCCGAGGTGCTGGAAAAGGCCGAGCCGATGATCGGCTTCCTGTTCCGCCACGAAGCGTCGGGGCATCCGGCAGGGACACCGGAAGAGAAGGCGGCGCTGGAGGCGCGGCTGGAGGAGCTGGCCGGGCGCATTGGCGATCACAAGGTGCGCCAGCATTATCTGCAAGAGCTGCGCGAGCGGTTGCGCGAAATATTCGGGCATGGCCGCGCGACTGGGCGCTCGGGCCGGGGCAGGGGCGGGCGCGGTGCAGTGCGGGGTGGCAGATTCGGTGGCGCAGGGCAGGGCACGGGGCGTTCGCGACGGTTCGTGGCGCCACCATCGGCGCGACTGAAACAGCGCGCCGGAAATTCGGGAGATGCGTTGGGTCCGTTGGCGGAGCAGGATTTGCTGCGCATGCTGCTGTTGCGGCCTGATATCGTGGACGAGGTGGCGGAAGCACTGGCGGAGTTCTCTTTTTCCTCCGCTGCGCTTGACTCGCTGGCAAGGGCGATTCTAGACATTGCGTCCGCTGGCACGCTGGCGGAATGTGTGCCCACGCAAGCACTTGACAGCGCGGTGTTGCTCGACCATCTGCAAGGCAGGCCGGAGGCGCGCGTGGCGGTGCGACTGATGGCTGGCGAGAGTGTGCGGCGGCTGAGCATCTTCACGCGGAGCGATGCGGCACAGGCGGCGCGGTTGTTTCTGCGGCGGTTGCGGGAAGTTGACGAAGCCCGCGCACTGCGCCGCGAGCTGGCGCGGGCGGAAGAGGATTTCGCCAGCGCGCCGACGGAAGAAAACTTGGCGCGGCTGCAACAGTTGCGCGCGGAGCTGGATGCACTGGCGCAGACACATGATTGAACCGGCGGCGCGGGAAGCCATCACGCGACGCCACGAAAAGGTGACAATGGCGACAAGCCCACCATGCCGGAGTGCGTGGCGGGCCGTTTGTGGTGAATCTCCGGTTAACGAACTCCTCTTAAGGTGAAGGAAAGCGAATCACCTGCGGCATGTTCCGGCGCTGATGGCCGGATGTGCGCAATATCCATGATCATAACGGGCCAGGCCACGCCAGCCAACAGCGGGCGCATCGCCGCGGAGGCGGCACAGAAACACCGGAAAAAGCGCACACGCAGGCGGCAGGCCAGGGCATGAACCGTCAACGGCATCAACAGCGGGACTGGAAAGACAACATGGCCAAGGATCGCAAGAAGACTTCCGGCGGCGCGGACGCGGCGACGGAAGAGGCGGATCGTCCCATTCTCGACATGAACGACGCCGGCGTGAAGAAGATGATCCGCGCGGCGAAAAAGCGCGGCTACGTTACGCTGGACGAGCTGAACGAGGTGCTGCCCTCCGAAGAGGTTTCGCCGGAGCAGATCGAGGACACCATGGCGATGCTGGCGGAGATGGGCATCAACGTGGTGGACAGCGAGGAAGAGGCCGAGGACGCGGTGGCGCAGGTGAACAGTGCCGTGCCGGAGAGAGCCAAGGCGAAGGCTGCCACTTCCACGGCGGAGCGCACGGATGATCCGGTGCGCATGTACCTGCGCGAGATGGGCTCGGTGGAGCTGCTGTCGCGCGAAGGGGAGATCGCCATTGCCAAGCGCATCGAGGCCGGGCGCGAGGCGATGATTCAGGGGCTGTGCGAAAGCCCGTTGACGTTTCAGGCGATCATCCTGTGGCGCGAGGAGCTGAACGACGAAAAGATCAACTTGCGCGACATTGTCGATCTGGAGGCGATGTATGCC
>JAJRRZ010000204.1 GCA_024279045.1 Alphaproteobacteria bacterium | reverse complement strand
TGCTTCTCATGGGCATTTTGGCAAAATAGCAGCGGTTTTTCGTTCGCAGGCAATAGTGGAGCTATTGGCAAGAACGAAAAACCGTCTGATATGAAGCCAAAATGCACATGGGGAGTGCTCAGGTATTGAGTCCAGACCCTAAACACGCCCCCTCCGTGGGGGCGTTTTTTCTTTCGGTGTCAGACGAGCAGGCCGATGCCGTCGCGGCGGGCGGCGCCGCTGGCGTGTGGCGTGCCGGACTGGCCAGGCTCCTGGCCCAGTTGAACGGCATGCACACCGCCGAAGAACATGCTGTGCCGTGTCCAGACGCGGTGCTCGGGAAAGTCCGCCAGCAAGGCGGCGAGTTGTTCGGGGGGCAGGCCCGGTTCCACGTCCAGGTGGCCATCTTCCACGTGCAGGCGGGGTGCGCACACGGCCTGTTCCAGCCCTTCACCGGCCAGCAGCAGCCGCGCCAGCACCTGCAGCAGGGCGGAGCGGATGCGGTTGGAGCCGCCGCTGCCGAGGGCAATGAGTGTGCCATTGGCGTCCTCCGCCAGGGTGGGGGCCATCATTGACGACATGCGAACATCTTCGGGAAAGTCCCGCGCACCCGCCGGGTTGACGTCTTCCTCGCCGAGCATGTTGTCAGGCATGAAGCCGAAACCGGCCAACAGGTGGCCGTTGCCCTCGCCGTTGGAAATGGTCATGGCGCACACCATGCCGCGAGCATCGATGACGGAGATGTGCGTGGTGCCACGCCAGGCGCGTGGCAGGTGGGTGATGAGCCGGACGAGGTCGTGATCGGCATTGCGGCGCAGCTTGTCGGCGTGGCGCAGAGCCAGGGCGCAGGCGCGCGGCAGGTTGGCGGCGGTTTCCCCTGTGTGCTGGCGCAACCAGTTGAAGGCAAGGGCGATGAGCACGCCGGAGGCTGCCGGGGGTGGATTGAGCCAGATGCGCGCGTCGTGTTCGGCCAGCTCCACCATCAGCGGCGCGCGCCAGTGCACCCGGTAGGCGCGCAGGTCGTCCTCGTGCAGGTGGCCGCCTGCTGGCGCACCGCATTGCTTCAGCAACTCCGGCCAGACCTCATTGCGCCAGGCTTGCAGCCCGCCTTCGGCCAGCAGGCGCCACAGACGCGCCTGCCCGGGGTTGACGAACGTTTCACCAGCCTGCAGCAACGTGCCGCGCGGAGCGAACAGGGCGCGGGCCTCGGCGGTGTGGGTGATGATAGGCTCGATGATGCGTAGCAGGCCGGCCTGAAAGGCGCTGACCGCGTGGCCGCGCTCGGCCACCTCGGCAGCCGGGGCGAACAACGCGCGCCACGGCAGGCGGCCATGGCGCTCGTGCAGGGCGGCCAGACCGTCGATGAAACCGGGAGTGGCGGTAGTGCCGGGGCCGATGTGGAAGGTCTGGGTGGCGTCGCCGAAGTCGGCAATGGCGGCTTCGACACAGGCATCGGCGTTGCGCTGGCGTGGTGTCTGGCAGAAGAAATCGCATAGTTCGGGCGCGCCGTCTCCTTCGCTTTCGTTGTCCGGCGCGCGCACCATGGCAAAGCCGCCACCGGCGGGGCCGGCCAGCACCGGCTCCACCACGCAGGCCATGGCGGCGGCGGCGATGGCGGCGTCCACGGCGTTGCCGCCGTCTTCCAGCATGGCCTGCGCGGCGTGCGCGGTGAGCGCATGGCCGCAGGCAACAGCGCCATGTCCGGGTGTGGTGGTCATGGGTGTGTCAGCGTGTTCATGGCGCGGCGCGGATGATCACGGCATCCTCGCCCTGTTCCACATCCATGCCGAAGCCGCATTCTTCCAGCAGCAGCAGCGTGTAATAGGGCTGCACCAGGTGGGCGTCGATGGCCGAGGGCGGGGTTGCGCCGGTGAGCACCTGCGCGGTCTTCTCCGGCAATGCAGCCTTTGTGCCGGTTGCCTTCAGCACCAAGGCGTCGCCGTCGGTCTCGACGGTGATCTCGCCGCCGCGCGGGATGCAGCCCATGGCGATGAGCAGCAGGTTGAGCAGCAGCTTGACCACCGGCTTGGGGCGGTTTTCGCGCGGGGCCTGCCAATGCAGGGTGATGCGCTTGTCTTCGGCCAACAGGTCGGTGGCCAGATCTTGTGCATCGCCCAGCGAAATGTCCTCGCCAAGGCCACCCGCTGCGCCGAAGGCCAGCCGGGCGAAGGCCAGCTTGCGCGCCGCCTGTCGCGCCGAATTGCCGATCAGCTCCAGCGCCACCTGGCGCATTTCCTCGTCATTGCTGGTGGAGAGCACCTCCAGCCCGTTGGAAATGGCGCCAACGGGGGAGATGAGATCGTGGCAGATGCGGCTGCCGACGAGTGAGGCAAAGGCCAGATCGCCCAAGCGGTTGGAATCGGCGTGATTGGAATCGGACATGCGATGAGCCCTCCGGCAGGGCCTTCCCCGGCAATTTGGCTGGTGGAAGGCGAATCGTTGCATCAACGGCATGATTCCCTCATACATGCGGCCAAATCTGCTGCAAAGGGGACTTGCATGGCAACTTCCATTCCGCATTCCATTCCGCAGCCACTGGCGACACTTGCGCGCATTGCACATGCTGCGGGAGGCGAGATCGAAAAGGTGCGCGCCGGTGGTATCGAGGTGCGGCACAAGGCCGACAGTTCGCCGGTTACACAGGCCGACACGGCGGCGGAGGCGCTGATCGAGCGCGAGCTGGCGGTGGCCTTTGCAGGTGTGCCGGTGGTGGGCGAGGAGCTGGTGGCGGCGGGCCGTGCGGTTGACCCGGGCAGGCGGTTCTTTCTTGTGGATCCGCTGGATGGCACGAAGGAGTTCATTGCCGGGCGTGATTCCTATTCCACCAATATCGCGCTGGTGGAAAATGGCGTGCCGGTGGCCGGAGTGATCAGCGCACCGGCGCGTGGCGAGTTTTTCGTCGGCAGCCGCGAGGCGGGCATCTGGTACGGCAAGCTGGCGGTGGATGCACCGTTTGACGCCGCCGCTTTCGTGCCGTGGAATGTGCCCGCCGGGCGGCGCAAGGCGCGCTGCGCGGCAGTATCGTTCTCTCACATGAACGAGGCGACCGAGAAATGGCTGGCCGGGCATGGCATTACCGAGGCCGTGCGCACCGGCTCGGCGTGGAAGTTTTCCCTGCTTTTGACGGGTGCGGCAGATGTCTATCCGCGGCTGGGCAATACCTGGGAATGGGACACCGCCGCTGGCCATGCGCTGCTGCTGGCCGCGGGTGGGGATGTGCGCCTGCCCGATGGTTCGGAGTCGTTGAGCTACGGGCATGTGGAGCGCAATTTTCTCAACCCCGGTTTCGTGGCCATTGCACCGGGGGTGGAACTGGGTTGATGCGCGGGTTGACGGGGGCATTGCCGGCACATCGGGCCGGGTTTGGAAGGCCGGTGAGGTGGCCTGTCATGGTGGCCATGCCGAGGGTTTTGGCCGTGCTGGCCAAGCTGTTCGGGCTGGCGATGTTGGCGCTGTCGGATATGGCGGGCACGCCGGTGCTGGCGCGCGAGCTGACGGCGGCGGAACGGCAGCGGCTGGATGCGCGGTTTCATCAATGGCTGGCGCAGGAGTTGCGCGGCAAGGCGCGGCAGGTGGGAGCATCGCCGCGGTTGGTGGATCACATCCTGCAGCGGGTGAAGCCGCAGTGGCGGCTGCCTGATCTGGCATTGCCGGGCAGGCCGTTCATACCGCCGCAACAGAGGCAGGCGGAATTTTCCGCTCCGGCGCGATATTTTCGCGAACGCTCGCTGCAGATCCACGCGCGCACCGGGCGCAGGCTGGCGCGGCGGCATGCGGCGCTGCTGCGGCGCATCGAGCAGCGTTATGGCGTGCCCGGCGAGATCGTGCTGGCGATATGGGCGCGGGAGTCGAATTTCGGACGGGTGAAGATTGCCCAGGATGCTTTTTCCATTCTGGCGACGCAGGCCTTTGCCGGGCGGCGCAAGGCCTATTTCCGGCAAGAGCTGGCGGCGGCGCTGCGGATGGTGGCTTCCGGCGCGGCGCGGCTGGACGACATGAAAAGCTCCTGGGCGGGCGTGCTGGGTCAGCCACAATTCATGCCGACGGTGTTTCTGAAACATGCGGTGGATTTCAACGGCGACGGTCGGCGCGACATCTGGCGTTCGGTGCCGGATGTGCTGGCCTCCATTGCCAATCACCTGAAGCAACATGGCTGGCGGCGTGGTGTGCGGTGGGGGGTGGAGGTGCGCGTGCCGGTGACGGTGGGGTGCCATCTGGAGGGGCCGGATCAGGGACAGCCGCTGGCGGTGTGGAGGCGCATGGGCATTGCGCGCATCGATGGCAGGCCGTTTCCGCCGTCATGGCGGCGGCAGAAGGAGATTTATCTGCTGATGCCGGCGGGGCGTTACGGGGCGGCGTTTCTGGTGAGTGCGAATTTTTATGTGCTGAAGGAATACAACATGAGCGATCTCTATGCCCTGTTCGTGGGGCATCTGGGGGATCGCATCGCCGGGCGCGCGGTGGGGCCGTTTCAGGCGCGCTGGGGCAAGGTGGGGCACCTGCTGCGCGCGGATGTCGCCTGCATGCAGGCGCGGCTGGAAAAGATGGGGCATGATGTCGGCGGGGTGGACGGCCTGCCCGGCTTCAGGACGCGGCGCTCCATTGGCCGCCATGAGCAGGCGTTGGGGCTGAGGCCGTCATGCTTTCCCACCGAAAAGCTGCGGAAGTTGCTGTGTGGGCGCTGAAGGAAAAAGGGAAGGCTCATCATGCCTTCCCTTTCTTGTCGCGTCGATCTGGCGGATTCAGGCTTGACTGCCTTCCTGCGCCTGGAGCTTACCCTGCTCTTCTGCTTTGCGGGCGGCCAGTGCCAGGCCCACTAGGCTCCGGACTCAATTGAGCCACCATGTTACGATTGCAGCTATGCAGATGGCGGCGAGGAAAGTTTTGGCCAGTTTGTCGTAGCGGGTTGCGATACGGCGAAAGTCCTTCAGACGGCAGAATGTGCGCTCCACGACAT
>JAJRRZ010000203.1 GCA_024279045.1 Alphaproteobacteria bacterium | reverse complement strand
GTTACCTCGGCGAAGGCGCGCGCCGGGCGCTGGGCGGAGCCGGCGAAGATGACATCATCCATGGCCGAGGCGCGCATGCTTTTCGAGGAGTTTTCGCCCATCACCCAGCGCAGGGCTTCCAGCAGGTTGGACTTGCCGCAGCCGTTCGGCCCGACAATACCCGTCAGTCCCGGCTCGATGATCATCTCCGCCGGCTCGACGAAGGACTTGAAGCCCGCCAGCCTGAGTTTGCGAAAACGCATGTGGCGCGTGTGGCCCCCGTTGCTTCCCCACTGTCCGGCTCGCTGATGCGCGCTTTTGCGAATCACCCGCCGCACCGGCAGTGTAGCGCATTTGCCGGGCGAATGCCGCTGCCGCCGGGCGGTGGGCAGGGCAATCGCATTTGGCAGCACTTGCTGCTTGTGCGCCAGCGCCTCCATCTGGCATCATGCCCGGGCTTGATCCAGGTAACCAGAGTCAGACAGAATCAGAATGGCAAGCACTCAAGTTCGCCACACTGGATTGCCGGTCAAGCCCGGTAATGACGAGCAGGAAGAGCACTTCATCTGGCCGACCATCGCAATTGCCCCGAAATTGCCCTGACGCAGCGTTCATTTGCCATGAGATGCAGGGTTTGCCATTGTTACACTGGATACTAGCGGCAAGGTTCGATTCGGTGCGTCTGTCGCAGTCGGCCTGCTAGCTTTCATGAATACGGCAAGGGATACGGCAAGTTCATGTTAGGCACCGGATTTCGCAAAAGTGTTTCCCTGGCCCTGCTGGGGCTGTTGGCAACAGCGGGCATGACGGGCGTGGGCGTGGCGCGCACCATGCCGGATGATGCAGAGCTGCAACTGATCAACATCGGCAGCACGGCGTCCGGCAGTTATCTGGCGGGCAAATATGCCATGCAGCAGCGCGATTATGAATCAGCCGCGCAACTGATGGAACGCACGCTGTTGCTGGACCCGGCTGCTCCGGGCCTGAAGCTGCACACGCTGGCGCTGTTCATCTCCATTGGTGATTGGCAGCGTGCAGCGGCGCTGGCGCAGCGCATCATCCGCACGCAGCCGCGCCACCGGCTGGCGCGCATGGCGCTGGGGCTGGTGGCGGCGCGCAGGGGCGATTATCGCGCCGCGCGGGCACATTTCGTCAAGACAATTGGCACGCCCATCGGCGTGCTCAGCGGTGGAGTGCTGGCGGCCTGGACATGGCTGCCGGAGAAAAACCTGCGTGAAGGACTGGCCAGTCTGAAGGTGCTCGATTCCTATCCTTCCTTTGCCGCCTTCAAGACATATCACACGGCATTGATGGCGGATTTTGCCGGACATGCCCTGCGAGCGGGCAAGTCCTATGCACGAGCATGGAAGGACAATCCCGGTTCCATGCGCCTGACATGGGCATACGGAAACTATTTGCGCCGGCAAGGCAGGCCGAAGGAGGCGATACGTCTGTATGAACGCTTTCTGCGCGATGTGCCGGACAATGCCATCATCCGTGCGGAGTTGGCGGCGACCAGGAGCCAGCCGCGCAAACAGCCGCAGCCGGTTGTGC
>JAJRRZ010000202.1 GCA_024279045.1 Alphaproteobacteria bacterium | reverse complement strand
GCTGACCACGGGCTCGTTGTGGGGCAAGCCCATGTGGGGCACCTGGTGGGTGTGGGATGCACGCCTTACCTCGATGTTCGTGCTGTTTCTGCTGTATCTGGGCTACATCGCCGTGTGGCAGGCAGTGGAAGAACCGCGCCGCGCCGCGCGCATCGCCGGCATCGTGGCGCTGGTTGGGGTCATCAACGTGCCCATCATCAAGTTCTCGGTGGAATGGTGGAACACGTTGCATCAGCCAGCTTCGCTGCTGCGCATGGATGGCCCCGCCATCGACTCCACCATCCTCGTTCCGTTGCTGTGGAACATGGGAGCCTTTGCCCTGCTGTTCGTAACGTTGCTGCTGTATGGCCTGCGCACGGAGGTGCTGGCGCGGCGGTTGCGGCAGATGGAGCTGGCGCAGGCCGGCGCGGCGGGCTGAACGAGCAAGGACGAAACAGGCCGGACATTGAACAAAAGAGCGTGATGCATGGATTTCGCGGCTAAACATATCGGTTTCGTGCTGGCATCCTACGGTGTGGCCACAGTGTTGCTGCTGGGCTTGATCGTGGCTCTGCTGCTGCGCATGCGCGGTGTGCGGCGACGGCTGACGGAGCTGGAAGCGCAGGGTGCTGGCCGGCGGCGCAGGGCAGCCACTGCCGGAAATCCGCGTGCGCAGGCCGCCACGGTGGAACCCTCACGGGAGGCATCCTCGTCATGAGCGCGAACACTCCACCGGAAGCATCGCCCCGGAACAGCGGCATTCGCTGGGTAGCTATCATGCCGCTGCTGATTTTCGCGCTGGTGGCGGCGTTCTTCGTATGGGGCCTGGTCAAGGGCGATCCGCGCAAGATACCCTCGGTGCTCATCGGCAAACCCGTGCCGCAGTTCAGTCTGCCGTCTCTGCAAGGTGCCACCTTGCCCGACGGTTCGCCGGTGCCGGGCTTCTCCACCGCCGACCTGAAGGGCAATGGCGTGAAGATGGTCAACTTTTTCGCCTCCTGGTGCACCGCCTGCCGCGACGAACACCCCTTCCTGATGCAACTGGCGCAACGCAAGGAAATGCCCATCTACGGCATTGCCTACAAGGACCAGCCCGACAAGTCGCTGGCCTGGTTGCAGGAGCTGGGCAACCCTTATGAGCGTATCGGCGTCGATCTGAAGGGGCGCGTGGGCATCGATTTCGGCGTCTATGGCATTCCGGAGACCTTCTTCATCGATGAGCGCGGCGTGATCATCTACAAGTACATTGGCCCGCTGTATCCGAAAATCTGGCGCGAGAAGGTGCTGCCGGAGCTCGAGAAGGCCCTCGCCGAGCGCAACAGGCAGGGCTCGTCCTGATCCCTTCCGGCAGGCCACACGGTGCGCCGCGGCCATCTGCCACCCACGCGCCTGGCAGCGCCGGCAATGAGGCGCCGCCATCATCCTCCATCGACGTTGACCATGGTCAGGGCACCCCCCTTGCTCCGGCGCGCCTTTTGGCGCAAGAGTGCCCGGCAAGCTCAACTTCCGGCAGGAGGTCGCCCAACCGTGCTGCGCGCGCCCGTGCATCTTTATCGCCTTGCCCGTGCTGGCCGCGTGCTGGCGCGCCACGGCGGGCTGGTTTCGCCCGGGCAACTGGCCGAAGCACCCCTTCCCGCCCGCGCCGCAGTGCGCATTCTAGGCATCGGGCCGAAGCCGCGCGCGGCGCGCAAGGGCGATGCACTCAGCGCCATCTCCGCCGCCCTGGCCGAGCTGGGGCCGAGCTGGATCAAGCTCGGCCAGTTCCTTGCCACGCGTCCCGATGTGGTGGGTTTCGAGCGCGCCGCACAGCTTGCCGAATTGCAGGATCGCCTGCCTCCCTTCACGCAACAACAGGCCGAACAGCGCATCGAACTGGCGCTGGGCCGGCCGTTGCGGGAACTCTTCGCCGACTTCGGTGAGCCGGTGGCCGCCGCCTCCATCGCCCAGGTGCACAAGGCCACCACCACGGAGGGCCGCACGGTGGCGGTGAAGGTGCGCCGTCCCGGTGTGAAGCGGCGCTTCCGGCAGGATCTGGAAACATTCTTCTTCGCTGCCCGCGCCGCGGAGCACTGGCTGCCGGACATGCAGCGCCTGAAGCCCGTGGAGGTGGTGGAAACGCTGGCCCATTCGGTGCGGCTGGAGATGGACTTCCGCATGGAAGCTGCCGCCATGCACGAAATGGCGGAGAACATGAAGAACGACGCGGAGGTGCGCATTCCCGCCGTGGATTGGGAACGCACGGCGGAAACGGTGTTGACCACCGAGTGGATCGACGGCACGCCGCTGAACGACATCGATGCGCTGCGTGCCGCTGGGCATGATCCGGAGCGTCTGTCGGAAAAACTGGTGCAGGTGTTTCTGAAGCAGTTGCTGCGCGATGGCTTCTTCCATGCCGATCTGCACCCGGGCAACATCTTCGTGGATGCTGCCGGACGGCTGGTGCTGGTGGATTTCGGCATCATGGGGCGGCTTTCGCCCCGCGAACGGCGCGTTTGGGCGGAAATCCTGCATTGCTTCATCACCCGCAATTACCGCCGCAATGCCGAGGTGCACTTCGAGGCAGGCTACGTGCCGCCGCACCATTCGGTGGATGAATTCGCTCAGGCCCTGCGCGCCATTGGCGAGCCGGTATTGGGTCGCCCGGCGGAGGAAGTATCCATGGGCGAACTGCTGGGCAGGCTGTTCCGCACCACCGAGCAATACGACATGCCCACCCAGCCGCAACTGCTGATGATGCAGAAGACCATGGTGGTGGTGGAGGGCGTGGGCCGCTCGCTGAACCCGAAGCTGGACGTGTGGCAGGCCGCGGAGCCGGTGGTGCGCGAATGGATCACCCGCCACCTCGGCCCCGTCGGGCGGTTGCAGCAGGCTGCTGATCAGACCGGCCAACTGCTTGCCCGCCTGCCCGACGCCCTGAACGACATGGCCGATGCCGCCCGCAAGCTGGCCGAAGAGCAGCGCCGCGCCGAAGCTTCGCGCGCGCAGGCGGCCAGCGCCACGTCGGCGGGCAATGCCGCCTTGATGCGTCCCGGCTGGCGCATCTGGCTGCCGCTGTGGCTGGCGGTGCTGGCGCTGTCCGGCATTGCCATCAAGTTGTGGAGTTGAGACCCGCGCCTTGGGCTCAGACCCCATGAATTTTCACGCCATCTGTGGCGTTCATGCTT